>NZ_JBHTVC010000083.1:0-15080 GCF_042793275.1 Isoptericola sp. NPDC056578 | reverse complement strand
GAACCTCGTCGCAGTCCCGTTCACGCGCCCAAGGGGCGCTCCACTTCGGGAAAGATGGAACTGCGACGAGGTTCCCGACCCCGACCTTTCCATCGCCTCACGGAGGGCCGACTCATCTCGACACCGCCAGCCCCGCAGTTCGGACAGCCCGCCGACGCGCCGCCGGTGTGCCCGCGGCACCCGGACCGCGTCTCCTACGTGCGCTGCCAGCGTTGCGGCCGGCCGACGTGCCCCGAGTGCCAGCGGCCCGCCGCCGTCGGGATCCAGTGCGTCGACTGCGTCAAGGAGGCGTCGCGCGCGGTCCCGAGCGCACGCACGATGTTCGGGGGCACGGTGCGGGGCGGGCGGCCGGTCGTCACGCTGACGATCGTCGCGCTGTGCGTGGTGAGCTGGGTGCTGCAGCTCGTCACGGGCGGTGAGTGGACCCAACGGTGGGCGTTCGCCCCGTCCGTGGGGCTGGACCAGCCGTGGCGCTTCCTCACCGCGGCGTTCCTGCACTCCACCAGCATCCTGCACATCCTGTTCAACATGTACGCCCTGTGGCTCACCGGCCCGTTCCTCGAGCAGGCGTTCGGGCGCGGACGCTTCGTCGCGCTGTACGTGCTGTCGGCGATCGGCGGTTCGGTGGGCTACCTGCTGCTCGCGACGCCGACGATCGACGGCGGGTGGAACACCGCCGTGGTCGGGGCCTCCGGGGCCGTCTTCGGGCTGTTCGGCGCGATCATCCCGGTCCTGCGCCGCACCGGGCGCAGCGCCGCGCAGATCCTCGTGCTCATCGCCATCAACATGGCGATCCCGTTCTTCGTCGGCGGGATCGCGTGGCAGGCGCACCTGGGCGGCCTGGCGGTCGGACTGGCGATGGGCGCAGGTTTCGCCTTCGCGCCCCGCGAGCGGCAGGCGCTCGTGGGATGGCTGCTGCCGCTGGGGGTGGCCGTCGTCCTCGTGGCCGCGACCCTGTGGAAGTACGCCTCCGTCGGCTGGCTCTGACCGCACGGCCCGACCCGTCGTCCACAGGGTTGCCCACAGGTGTGGAACGAACTACACGGGTGGAAGTCCCGGCGTCAGCGCCAGCGCGTGGTGAGCCCGAAACCCGCGATGATCAGCACGAACCCGACGGCGAGGTTCCAGGCGCCGAGCGCCGGGATCGGGAGCCCCAGGCCCTGTGCCGTGAGGTAGTACAGGACGATCCACGCGAGGCCCAGCAGCATGAGCGTGAGCATCGTCGGCACCAGCCAGCGGGGGTTGCCCTGCGGCTTCGCCTTCGGCGTGACCGGCTGCTCGTCGGGCGTGCTCTTCTTCTTGCGGGACTTCGACTCGGGCACGGGGAGGTCTCCTGTCCGGACGGGTGGGTGGCGGCCGCGGGCCGGATGCCCGCCACCGTCGGCGATTCTGTCGACTAGCGTAGTCGTCAGCAGGCTCGAGAAGGACAGCAGGGGACTGACAGGGGTGCCGATGAACCGCCGACTGCGCCAGAGCGCGACCGTCGCGTGCGTCCTCGCCGCGTCCGGGCTCCTGTTCACCGCCAGCGCGCAGCTCGCTGACACCAAGGACGGTCGCGACCCGCAGGACCTCGCCGAGCTCGTCACCACGGAGTCCGACCGGGTGGCCGGCCTCACCGACCGCATGAACGAGCTCGAGGCCGAGATCGACGACCTCGGCAAGCAGACCGGCACGGACCTGCCCACGCGGAGCGCCGACCTCGTGGCCGACGAGTCGGTCGTCACCGGCGCCGCGGCCGTCTCGGGGCCCGGGCTGCGGGTGGCGCTCGACGATGCGCCCGCGTCCAGCCAGTCGATCGCCGGGGTGCGGCCGGACGACCTGGTCGTGCACCAGCAGGACGTGCAGCACGTGATCAACGCGCTGTGGGCGGGCGGCGCCGAGGCGATGACGCTGCAGGGCGAGCGCGTCACCGCGACGTCGGCGTTCCGCTGCTCCGGCAACATCCTGCTGCTGCACGGCAAGGTCTTCTCCCCTCCGTACGTGATCGAGGCGGTGGGCGACCCCCAGGAGCTGCGGGACTCGCTCGACGCGGACCCGGGCGTCGCGATCTACCAGCAGTACGTCGACTGGGTCGCCCTCGGCTGGTCGGTCAAGGACGCGGGCACGCTCCAGCTCCCCGCGTACACCGGCAGCTCCGAGATGAAGTACGCGACGGTCCCCGCCGGCACGGACGTGTTCTCGTGAGCGCCACGACCGTCGTGGGCGCCGCGGTGCCGGGGCCGGGCCGGCGATGGCGTGGCCGCCGTCCCGCCCCGCAGCCCGCCTGACCACCTCCCCGAAGCGAGACAGCCATGACCACCCCCGCCCCCACCACCGCCGGCCCGCGCATCCTCGTGGTCGACAACTACGACTCGTTCGTCTACACGATCGTCGGCTACCTCGACCAGCTCGGGGCACGCACCGTCGTGGTGCGCAACGACGCGGTGCCCGAGCCCGACGCCGACGGCGTCTTCCACGACGCGGACGGCGCGCCCTTCGACGGCGTGCTCGTCTCCCCCGGCCCCGGCACCCCGAAGGAGGCCGGCTCGTCGGAGGACGTCATCCGCGCCTGCGCCCGCTCCCGCACGCCGATGCTCGGCGTGTGCCTGGGCCACCAGGCCCTCGCGGAGGTGTACGGCGCCACGGTCGCGCACGCGCCGGAGCTCATGCACGGCAAGACCAGCCTCGTCGAGCACGACGGCGAGGGCGTGCTCGACGGCCTCGCGTCGCCGTTCACGGCCACGCGCTACCACTCCCTCGCCGTGCTCCCGGAGACCGTGCCCGCCGAGCTCGAGGTGACGGGCGCGACGGCGAGCGGCGTCGTCATGGGTCTCCAGCACCGCGAGCTGCCGCTGCACGGTGTGCAGTTCCACCCCGAGTCCGTGCTCACCGAGGGCGGGCACCGGCTGCTCGCCAACTGGCTCGCCGTGTGCGGCGACGACGGCGCGGTCGAGCGGTCCGCCGGCATGGCGCCGCTGGTGCACCAGGGCTGACGTCGTCGCGAGCGGCTCGTCGGGAAGCCGGGTCAGACGCTCGCCAGGACCCGGTCGAGAGCCGCCCGTCCGGCTGGACCCCATGCCGGCTTGCCGCCGGGAAGGCCACGGTCCCCGTTCTGACCCATCAGCATCAGGAAGAGACTCTTCAGCGCGGCCAGCCCGCGGGCGCGCCGGACCGTCGCGTCGTCCGCCTCCCCGTAGGCGGCGAAGAAGCGTGCGGCCGCGCCCTTCGGCAGCAGGACCCAGGCGGCCGCCAGGTCGGACGCCGGGTCGCCGGCGGACAGGTCACCGAAGTCGACGACGCCGGCCAGCGTCCCGTCCGCGACGACCACGTTCGCGGGGTGCAGGTCGCCGTGCACCCACACCGGCGGACCCGCCCACGCCGCGGCCGAGACCGCGTCGTCCCAGACCGCCCGGACGTCGGCGGCGTCGGAGCCGATCGCGTCGGCGTCGACGGAGTCGAAGAAGTGGTCGAAGCCGTCCGACCAGTCGTGGGGATGCGCGCCGCGCCCGCCCGCCGTCGGTGCGTCGGCGGGCGCTGCCACATGCAGCGCCCGGAGGAACGCCGCCAGGGTGTCGGCCGCGTGCTCGCCGCGGGTGATCGAGGCGTGGTCCAGCGGCGTGCCCGGCACCCAGGTCATGACCGTCCACACCTTGGGGAACCGCTCGGAGGGCGCACCACTGCGCACCGGGACGGGGATGGGCAACGGCAGACGCGGGGCGAGCAGCGGCAGCCACCGGCGCTCCTTGAGCTGGTGATCGGGGACGGTATCCATCCGCTGGATGCGCACGGCGAGCTCGTCCCCGAGCCGCCACATCTGGTTGCCCCAGCCGCCCTCCACCTCGCGGAGGGGCAGCTCCGCCAGGTCCGGGTGCTGGTCCCGCAGCAGGTCGCGGACGAGGCCGGCGGTGATGTCGACCTCGGTCATGCTGAGCGACCTTAGTGGATCCGATGCGGCTGGGGAGCTCGACCGGCCCTAGCTGTCGCCGCCGAGGTCGAGACCCGGCAGCCCGCCGGCGTCGTCGGTCTCGTCGTCCGTGGGGTCGCCGGACGGCTCACCCGTGGGCGTCTCCTCCGCCTCCGGGCCGCTGGACACCACGACGGCGACGTTCGAGCCGACCTCGGCCTCGCCGCCCTCCGGGTCCTGGGAGATCACGAAGCCGTTCGGCACGTCCTCCGAGGGCTCGAAGGTGATCTGCGGACTCAGGTTGGCGCCGGTGATGGCCGACTGGGCCTCGGCGGCCGACTGCCCGACGACGTTCGGCACCGTCGTCATCTCCGGGGCCTTCTCCTTGGCGATGACGATCGAGACCCCGCTGCCCTGCGGGACCGAACCGGACTGCGGGCTCTGGCGGATCACGGTGCCGGCCTTCTCGTCGCTCTCCTCGGTGCTGGTCTCCGAGTTGAGCCCAAGGTTGGTGATCGTCTCCTTGGCCTTGCCTTCGGTCATGCCCACCAGGTTCGGCAGGTCGACCTGACCGGTGGAGACGACGATGTCGACGGCCGATCCTTCGCTGACCGCCTGACCCTCGGCCGGGTCGGACTTG
Source organism: Isoptericola sp. NPDC056578 (assembly GCF_042793275.1). Lineage (NCBI taxonomy): Bacteria > Bacillati > Actinomycetota > Actinomycetes > Micrococcales > Promicromonosporaceae > Isoptericola > Isoptericola sp. NPDC056578. The sequence continues at coordinate 10,557 of NZ_JBHTVC010000083.1, read as the reverse complement.
ACGACGTGGTCCTTCTCGACGCCCTTGCTGTTCTCCTGCGAGACCTCGCCGAGCGTGAGGTTCAGCTTCTCGAGCTCTGCCTCGGCCTCGTCCTGCGTGAGGCCGGAGAGCTTCGGCACGGCGACGGTGTCCGGGCCGGCGGAGAACGTCACGGTGACGATGGTCCCGCGGTCCACCTCGGCGCCGCCCGCCGGGTTCTGCCCCAGGAAGGTGTTCTCCGGCTCCGTGGACTCGGTGTCCACGGCCTGCTCGTACTCGAGTCCCGCGGCCGTGATCTCCCGCTCCGCCTCGGCGGGCGTGACGTTGGACTTGAGCTCGGGCACGGTGGTCTTGGCCTCGGCGCCGTTCATGACGAGGAACGTGATGATCGCGGCCAGCGCGACGGCGCCGATCGCGATGAGCGTCCACATGAGCCCCTTGCGGCTCTTCTTCTCGTCGTCGGGCTCGCCGTTCGCGCCCTGGACACCGGTGGTGCCCCACTGCGACGTGCTCGCCGGGTCCATCACCTGCGTGCCCTGGGGCTGGCCCATGACCTGCGTCGCCGCGGCGCCGGCCATGGCCGCGCCGATGAGCGGCGCGGTGACGTCGCCCCCGCGCAGCGCGGTCTCGAGGTCCGCGCGGAACTCCGCCGCCGTCGAGTAGCGGGCGTCGCGGTCCTTCGTGAGCGCCTTGAGCACGATGCGGTCGAGCACCTCGGGCACGTCCGAGGCGAGCTCGCTGGGTCGCTGCGGCGCCTGCCCGACGTGCTGGTACGCCACGGCGACCGGGGAGTCGCCCATGAACGGCGGACGCCCGGTGAGCAGCTCGAACAGCACGCACCCGGTGGAGTACAGGTCGCTGCGGGCGTCCACCGTCTCGCCGCGGGCCTGCTCGGGCGACAGGTACTGGGCCGTGCCGATGACGGCGTGCGTCTGCGTCATGGTCGCGGCGGAGTCCGCCATCGCTCGGGCGATGCCGAAGTCCATCACCTTGACCGCGCCCGTCGGCGTGATCATCACGTTGGCGGGCTTGATGTCGCGGTGCACGATGCCGGCCTGGTGCGAGTACTCGAGCGCGCTGAGGATGCCCGCCGTGATCTCGACGGCCTCCTCGATCGGCACCGCCGCGCCGTCCTGGAGGATGTCGCGGACCGTGTGGCCCTCGACGTACTCCATGACGATGAACGGGACGTGCACGGACGCGCCCTGCGTGTCCGTGTGCGTGTCCTCACCGGTGTCGTACACGGCGACGATGGCGGGGTGGTTCAGCGCGGCGGCCGACTGGGCCTCGCGACGGAACCGTGCCAGGAAGGACGGGTCGCGGGCGAGGTCGGACCGCAGCACCTTGATCGCGACGGTGCGACCCAGGCGCGTGTCGTGCCCGATGTGCACCTCGGCCATGCCGCCGCGGCCGATGAGCTCACCGACCTCGTAGCGGCCGGCGAGTACCCGGGGCGTGTTGTCCACCACTCAGAAGTCCTTCTCGGTCATGGCCGCGCGCGGGGCGCGCGGCGTGTCTCGGAGCATCATCCCAGAGGAGGGAGGGGCAGCCGTGCGGGAGGGGCGGGAGACCGCGAGGGCCGGTCCCACCAGGAGGGCCGCCGCCTGGCCCCCGGCGTCGGCCGCCATGGCCTGCACGATGGTGGCGAGCAGCAGGACGACGAGGAGGCCGAGCAGCGCGAGCAGCGGCCAGGAGAGGCGCCCGAGCGGGCCGAAGCGCTGGCCCGTCGACGTGGACGTCCGGCGCTCCGGCTTCGCCTCGGGCGCGGCGCGGGACGCCGAACGGCTCCGGGTGCCGGTCGGGGCGGTCTTGCGCACCGGGGGACGGCGGGCGTCATGGGCGCCGGCGCGCACGTCGCGGCGCAGCGGGTAGGCGCGGCCGGCGCCGAGGTCGTCGACGGGCGTCGGCGGGGCCGGCTCGTCGCCGTGGGGCGCCGGCCCGGAGGCCGTCGTGCGCTCGTCGTCGGACGGCGTGACCGACGACCACGCGACCGGCAGCGCGGCCGACGGCGGCGTGGCGGGGCCGGCGGGAGCGTTCGGTCCGGCGGTGCCGGCGGGACCTGAGGGGCCGGCCGGGCCGGCGGGTCGCGGCGTCGTGGGGGCGGCGTGCGCGGGGACGGAGCGGGCGGGTCGGGCGCCCTGGCGGGCGGCGGCGGCGCGCCGCGCGGACCGGGACCGGGCGCCCAGCGGGTCCTCCGCGATCTCGCGGGCGAGCGACTCGAGCTCCCCCGCGAGCGCGGCGGCCGACTCGGGTCGGCGCGACGGGTCCTTCTCGAGCATGCGCCCGATGACGTCCGCGAGACCCGGGTGCACGTGCGTGGGCAGGGGCGGGACCGGGGCGTTGACGTGCGCCACGGCGATGTCGACCGGCGTCGAGCCCGTGAACGGGCGCTTGCCCGCCGTCGCCTCGTACGCGACGACGCCGAGCGCGTACAGGTCGGACGCCGCCGTCGCGGGCTGCCCCACCGCCTGCTCGGGCGACAGGTACTGCGCCGTGCCCATGACCATGCCGGTGGCCGTCATGGGGGCCTGGTTCGCGGCGAGCGAGACGCCGAAGTCGGTGATCTTCACGCTGCCGCCGTGCTCCAGCAGGATGTTGCCGGGCTTGACGTCGCGGTGCACCACCTTGGCCAGGTGCGCGTGGTGCAGGCCCCGCGCCGTGGCGGCGAGGATCGGCAGCAGCTTGCGGGGCGCGACGACGGGCTCGCGCTCCAGCAGGTCGGCCAGCGGCTCGCCCAGCACCAGCTCCATGACGAGGAAGCCGGCGCCGTCCTGCTCGCCGTAGTCGTACATCTGGGCGATGTTCGGGTGCGACAGGGCGGCGCTGTTGCGCGCCTCAGTGCGCAGGCGGCGCAGGAAGTCCTCGTTGCCCGTGTACTCCTCGCGGAGCACCTTCACGGCGACCTCGCGGCCCAGGTAGCCGTCGTCGGCCACCCAGACCTCGCCCATGCCGCCGATGGCGATCCGGCGCGTGAGGCGGTAACGCTCGCCGAGCGCGAGCCCCGTGGACGGCCTCATCCGTTCAGCACCGCTTCCATGACGGCCTTCGCGATCGGCGCGGACACCGAGCCGCCGGTGGCCTGGCCACCGAGCTTGCCGCCGTTCTTGACGACGACGGCCACGGCGACCTGCGGGTCGTCGGCCGGCGCGAACCCGGTGAACCACACGTGCGGCGGCTGGGAGTTGTCGCCGTGCTGGGCGGTGCCGGTCTTGCCGGCCACCTGGACGCCCGGGATCTGGGCGGTGGTGCCCGACCCGGACTCGACGACGCTCTTCATCATGTCGGTGAGCTGGCTCGCGGTCTTGTCCGAGACGGCACGGCCGAGGCTGGTGGGCGACGTCTGGCGGACCACCTCGAGCTGCGGGTCGCGGACCGTGTCGACCGAGTAGGGCTGCATGACCTCGCCGCCGTTCGCGATCGCGGCGGAGACCATGGCGACCTGCATCGGCGTGGCGGCCACGCTGCCCTGGCCGATTCCGGACAGCTCCACCTGCGCGGAGTTCATCTCGTCCGGGTCGGGGTCGTACTGGCTCGCGGCGGTCGAGAACGGGACCTCGTACCTGCTGCCGAACCCGAACTTCTCGGCCTGCTCGTTCATCGCGTCGGCGCCGAGCTCGCCACCGAGACCCAGGAAGGCCGTGTTGCAGGAGATCCGCAGCGCGTCGGCCAGCGTCATCTCCCCCGAGGAGGCGCAGGAGGTGCCCGCGAAGTTCCCGACCTGGGTGCTCGTGCCGGTCAGGGTGTAGGTGGACGGGGCGTCGATCACCGTGTCGGGCGTGTAGTCGCCGCTCTCGAGCGCGGCGGCCGTCGTGACGAGCTTGAACGTCGAGCCCGGGGGCGGGTTCCACGCCGTGGCGCGGTTGACCAGCGGGTCGTCGTCGTCGTTGAGCAGGTCGGTGTACGCCTGGCCTGCCTCCTTGGTGGAGTGCGACGCCAGGTCGTTCGGGTCGAAGGAGGGCTTGGACACCATCGCGAGGACGGCGCCGGTCTTCGGGTCGAGCGCGACGACGGCGCCCTGCTGGTCGCCGAGCGCGTCCCAGGCGGCCTTCTGCGCCTTCGGGTCGATGGTGAGCTCCACCGACGACCCCTCCGGGTCACGACCGGTGAGCAGGTTCTGCAGCCGGTCCACCCACAGGGCGTCGGCCTGCCCGTTGAGGTAGTCGTTCTCCGCGTGCTCGATCGCCGTCGTGCCGTTGGCCAGCGAGAAGAAGCCGGTCAGCGGCGCGTAGAGCTTGCCGTTCGTGTACTCGCGCTGGTAGCCGAACTCGTCGTCGACGGGCTTGGACAGCGCGACCGCCTCGCCCCCGACGACGATCGGGCCGCGGGCGCGCCCGTACTCGGCGTAGATCGAGCGGATGTTGCGGGTGTCGCTGTTGAGCTCGTCGGCGTGGAAGAACTGGATCCACGTGGTCGACACCATGAGCGCCAGGAACATGACCATGACGACGCTCGCGAGCCGGCGCAGGGTCGTGTTCACAGGTGCTCACCTCCAGTCGTGCCTCGGGGATCGTCGCGTCGGGGGTCCAGCGGCCCGCCGAACGCCTCGGTGGGGTGCGACGGCGTCGACCCGCGCGAGGGCGCGTCCGCGGCGGACCGGCGGACGGGGACGCCGCCACCGGGCGTTGTCCCGTCGTGCGCGCCGACCACGATGGGGTCGTGCATGGCGCCGCCCTGCGCGACCGTGCCGCGCATCGGCAGCGCCGACGGGCGCCGGGCGTTGTCGGAGATCCGCAGCAGCAGCGCGATGACGATCCAGTTGGCGAGCAGCGACGACCCGCCCTGCGCCATGAACGGCAGCGTCAGGCCGGTGAGCGGGATGATCCGCGTGATGCCGCCGACGACGACGAAGAGCTGCAGCGCCATGACGAACGCGAGGCCGCCGGCCAGCAGCTTGCCGAAGCCGTCGCGCACCGCGATCGCCGTGCGCAGGCCGCGCTGCACGATGAGCAGGTACGCCAGCAGGATGGCGAGCAGGCCGGTGAGACCGAGCTCCTCGCCCAGCGAGGAGTAGATGAAGTCGGAGAAGGCGTACGGCACGAGGTACGGGTAGCCCTCGCCCCAGCCGGTGCCGAACAGGCCCCCCGCGGCGAGCGCGAAGGTGCCCTGCACGATCTGGTACGACCCGCCGACCGCGTTGTACAGCTCGTTGTCGAACGGGTGCAGCCAGACGTCCATGCGGGCGCCGACGTGCGGGAACACGCTCGCGGCGACGAGCGCGCCCGCCGCGAACAGCACGAGGCCGATGAGCACCCAGCTGAACCGCTCGGTGGCGAGGTACAGCATCGCGACGAACAGCCCGAAGAACAGCAGCGAGGTGCCCAGGTCGCGCTCGAAGACGAGGACGGCCAGCGACGCGGCCCACACGATGATGATCGGGCCGAGGTCGCGGATGCGCGGCAGCTGCAGGCCGAGCACCTTCTTGCCCGCCAGGGCCAGGGTGTCGCGGTTCGTCACGAGGTAGCCGGCGAAGAAGATCGCGAACGCGATCTTCGCGAACTCGGCGGGCTGCAGGGAGAAGCCGGCGATGTTCACCCAGATGCGGGCGCCGTTGATCTCGCGCCCGATGACGGGCAGCAGCGGCAGGACGACGAGCCCCAGGCCCACCAGCATCGCCGTGTAGGTGAGGCGGCGGATCCAGCGGTGGTCGCGCAGGAACCAGACGAGGAGGATCGCGATGACCGCGCCGAGCGCGGTGTACATCATCTGCGACCAGGCGTCGGCGCCCTTCGTGCCCGCGAGCTCCAGCCGCAGGATCATGGCCAGGCCGAGTCCGTTGAGGAGCACGACCGCGGGCAGGATCACCTGGTCGGCCCACGGCGCGCGGAGGCGCAGCACGACGTGCGCGGCTGCGGCGATGCCCACCAGGAGCAGGCTGACGGCCCAGAAGTCGCCGGGCAGCTCGCCGGTGACGCTGCGGCCGACCATCGCGAACGCGCTGATGCCCGCGGTCAGGGCGAGGATCAGCAGGAACAGCTCGGCCAGGCGTGCGGGACGGCGTTCGGTGGGCTCGACCGTGCGCCCGGCGGGGGTCTCGACGTCGGCGCTCACCCCTTCGACCCCCCGTCGGCCTTGCTGTCGGCGCTGTCGGTCGTGCCCGCCGCCTGCTCGGAGTCGGCGGGCTGCTTCGAGGGCTTCGAGGTCGCCGTGCTCTTCGAGGGGGACGGCGTGCTCGACGGGGTCGCGGAGGGGGTGGGGGACGGGGTCGGCTCGGGGGCGGCCTCGGTGATGAGCCGGTCCGCTCGCTCGCGAGCCTCGGCCTCGGACGACGCCCGGATGGACCCGTCGAGGCGATCCGCCCAGTAGTCCGGGAGGTCGGAGACCGGGGTGCCGGTGAGCTCCACCGGGGTGGAGAGGGTGAGGGGGCCGGCGCTGGCCGGGATGCCCTGGAAGACGGCGACCTCGCCGTCGGCGACGCCGACGTAGTACTGCTGCTGCGTCCAGCCGTACGCGCGCCACAGGCCGTACCCGAGGCCGCCGAGCACCACGAGCACCACGAGCACCGTGATCCAGGGCCGGCGCTTGCGAGCGGGCCGGGCGTCGTCGTCGTCCTCGGGGTCGTCCGCGTCGTCGTCGGCGGCGTCCTGCTCGGTGGGCACGGGGTCGTCGGCCGGGTCCTCGACCGGGTTCTGGAGGACCGCGGGGAGCTCGCCCGTCGCTGCCGCGCCCACGACCTGCGGCACGGTCGCGCCCTCGACCGGGGCCGACGCCGCGTCCTCGGTCGCGGGGGCGTCGCCGTCCTCCACGACGTCGGCGACGACGACGGTGATGTTGTCGGTGCTGCCCGCCGTCATGGACAGCGTGATCAGCAGGTCGGCCGCCTCGTCGGGCGCCGAGGTCTCGGTGAGCACCTCGGTGATCTGCTCGGGCGAGACGAACCCGGACAGCCCGTCCGAGCAGAGCAGCCACCGGTCGCCGGCGCGCGCCTCGCGCACCGACATGTCGGGCGTGAGGTCGACGTCGAAGTCGCCCAGCACCCGCATGACGACGTTGCGCTGCGGGTGGTGCTCCGCCTCCTCGGGCGAGATGCGGCCGGTGTCCACCAGGTGCTGCACGAACGTGTGGTCCACCGTGACCTGCGTCAGGCGGCCCTCGCGCAGCAGATAGGCGCGCGAGTCGCCGAGGTGCGCCATCACCAGGGTGGTGCCGGTGTGCAGGAGGGCGGTGACGGTGGTGCCCATGCCGACCAGCTCGGGGTCGGCGTCGCTGACCCGGACCAGGTCCTGCCGGGCACGCTCCACGGTCTGCTCGAGGTCGGTCAGCGCCTCCTCGGGGCCGTGCTCCGTGCGGTCGAGCGGCGCGAGGGCGGCGATCGCGAGCCGCGACGCGACGTCGCCGCCCGCGTGCCCGCCCATGCCGTCGGCGACGGCCAGCAGGTGCGGCCCGGCGTACGCGGAGTCCTGGTTGTTGGACCGCACGAGCCCGACGTCGGACCGCGCGGCGTAGCGCAGGGTGAGGGTCACGGAGCGGTCACCCCTGGAGCTCGACGACGGACTGGCCGATCCGGACGCCGACACCCGGCGCCAGCGGCTGCGGTCCCGACACCTGGGTGTCCCCGATGAAGGTGCCGTTCGTCGATCCGAGGTCCTCCACGTACCACTGGTCACCCTGCGGGAAGATGCGGGCGTGCCGCGACGACGAGTAGTCGTCGTCGAGCACGAGGGTGCAGCCCGGCGACCGCCCGATGAGGATCGACGCCGAGGACAGCGGGAGGGTGGTGCCGGTCAGCGGGCCGGTCGTCACGACCAGGCGCGTGGGGCCGGAGCGCCGGGCGGGCGCGGGCGCGGCGGCGGCGGGAGCACCGGCGGCCGGTGCCGACTCGGCACGACGGCGCTCGGCCTTGGAGGCTCGCGGGGCGCCGCGCGGCGCCAGGTCGCGGCGCAGCACCGCGATCGCGGAGAGCACGAACACCCAGAGCAGCACCAGGTAGCCCAGCCGCAGCAGGGTGATCGTCAGCTCACTCATCCTGGGGGGATCACCAGCCTTCGGTCTGCTGGCCCGAGGCGCTGCCGGTCCAGAACATGATGCGGGTACGGCCGATGGTCAGGGTGTTGCCGTCCAGCAGGGTGGCGGCGGGCACCTGGTGGCCCTCGACGAACAGGCCGTTCGTGGAGCCGAGGTCGGTCGCGACGACGCCCTCCGGCGTCACGCGGATCTCCAGGTGGCGGCGCGAGACACCCGGGTCGTCGACCACGATGTCGGCCTCGGCGTCGCGGCCGATGACCGTCACCGGGCCGGTGAGCAGGTAGCGCTGGCCGTCGATGTCGATGAGGGGGTGGCGGGTGGACGGCGCCGCCGACGTGGCGGGGGCGACGTTGCCGCGCACCGTCGCGGAGCGGAGCTGGAAGCGGCCGCCCGGCAGGTCCTCGTGCTCCTCGAACGACACGCTGACCGGGCCCACGAAGGCGTAGTGCTGCGAGGCGGCGTACTCGGTGAGGTTCGTGGCCAGCTCGTCGGCCATCGTCTCCGCGCCCCAGGCGTCGATCTGCGAGAAGTCCGCGGACGACAGCTCGATCGTGAACTCGTTCGGCACGACCGTGCGGTCGCGCCCGACGACGGCAGCGCGGTCGTCGATCTCGCGCCGCAGGCGGCTCGCCAGCTCGACCGGCTTGATCTCGCTGTTGCGACCCACCTTCGCGAACGCGTTGTTCATCACGCGCTCCACGCCTTTCTCGAAGCGATCCAGGGCGCCCATGCCACCTCCTCCCATTGGCCCGACACGTCCGCGGGCAGACTATCTAGATCGTAGGCAGCGCCGCAGCACCACTCCTCCGCGCGGTGTGGATTTCCTGCGAACGCTCGGCGCAGAAGCGGAACCGGCAGGTCACGGCGCGGTGACGGCCGCCACGCTCACCGCCAGCGGCGGGTCCGGGCCGTTCCCGGGGTGCGCGGACCCCTCAGCAGGGGATTGGGGAGCACCCCCGGCGCCGTGCTAATCTTCTGCGGCACGCGCGAGTGGCGGAATAGGCAGACGCGCACGGTTCAGGTCCGTGTGCCCGAGAGGGCGTGGGGGTTCAACTCCCCCCTCGCGCACGTGAGGAGGGTTTCGGCTTCAGGGCCGGAACACCTTCGGAAAGTCCCGGTCAGGTTCTCCTGGCCGGGACTTTCTGCGTTCCGGGAGGTGCAGTCCGGATCTGGGCGACGGCGCGAGCCCTCTCCTGGTCTCGAGCCTGGTCGAGCCGCGTCGTGTGGGCCGCGCGGGAGGCGCGTGCGGGAGCGCGGCCGTGCGCGGCGCGGGCGGGGTGCGCGATGCGGGTGGTCCGAGCTTTCGCCGGAGGTCTGCGCGCCGAGACCGGACTCGTCCCACCCGCCGAGCTCGAGGACAACCACGACCGCCACCACACCGCCCCGGCCACCGTCGGCCCTCGCTGGCGAGGGGCCTCCCCGTGAGGACGGAGGAGGCGACGCCTCATGCCTACCGATCGGTGAGGAGCGGGTGTCTGTCTGGCCGGGGTCTCTGCGCACCTGCGGAGGCGGCCGAGCGTGGGCCGGGCGGGTGAAATCTCCGGGCCTCGGACGACCGCCGCGTGCCGCGCGGGAGGTCGGGCCGGGAGGCGACGGCCGCCCGGTCAGCCCCCGCGAGGCCCGGCATCCCGGGCCTGCGCGACCTGTCGCCCCGCCGGCGAGGCCGCTCGGCGGTATCCGCTACCGCAGGTCCTGGGCGGTCCGGGCGGTGGTTTCGGCGGGCACATATCACGGGCACCTGAATAGGATCCGCGCGGCTCATCTCTCCCCTCGAAAGGGTCCCCATGCGCATCCTGTCCAAGCTCGCGGTCACCACGGTGGCGGCGGCCTCGCTCTTGCTCGGCACCGCCGTCGCTCCCGCGACCGCAGCCGCCGCCCCGGCGATCGACGTGACCTCGATCAAGGTCACGCCCTCCAACGGCAGCACCGGGACCAACTCCGCGACGAAGTACTACGACGTCCACACGAGCGTGAAGCTCGGCAACCTCAGCGGCTACGGCCAGTACTGGTGGGCCGACATCTCCGCCGACGTCTACCGCGGCAGCACCCGCGTCGCGAAGAACCTCGACCTGGGCTCGGTCGCCTCGCAGAACTACAAGAGCCTGGACACCTACATCGCCGCGAAGTCGTCCTGGGGCCGCGGCACCTTCAAGGTGAAGAACGTGCGCGTGGTGGTCGACACCGACTACAACTCGACCACGCCGGACGTCACGCTCAAGGACGCCTCGTACTCCCGCGGCACCTTCATGATGAAGTCCTCGATCGACGGCAAGCTCAAGTACGGCAACGTCGTCCGGGTGACCTCGAGCGGCAGCCACAAGACCGTCAAGATCGGCCTGAAGAGGTACACCCCGTCCGGCTGGCACTCGTACTCGTACGCCAAGGTGAAGGTGCAGTACAAGAACTCCACCGGCTGGCACACGCGCAAGACGCTCACCCTGGACAAGTACGGCCTGAAGACCTACAAGTTCACGGCCTCGCACAAGTACAACTACCGTGTCACGATCGCTCCGACCACGACCAACGGGGGCGGCACGACCACCGCGACCCCGAAGGTCTGACGCGTCGCACCACGCAGCAAGGGCCTCCGGCCCGGGGACGTCCCTTTCCACGTCC
>NZ_JBHTVC010000082.1:0-16128 GCF_042793275.1 Isoptericola sp. NPDC056578 | reverse complement strand
GGAACTACCTGCACGACCACAACAAGACGGTGGGCGTGGGCTGGACCGACAACGTGGTCACCGAGATCACGATGCACCACAACCGGTTCTCGAACACCTACCAGCGCAACGCGAGCATCGACAACGTGGCCGCCGGCCACCTGTACAACAACTGGTTCGACGGGCAGGCGCAGTACGGCACCATGTCGCGCGGTGCGTCGCAGCTCGTCGTCGAGTCGAGCGTGTACTCGAACGGCGAGGACGCGATCGTCGCCAAGGACCCGGCGTCGAAGGTCGACTCGCGCGACAACCGGTTCACGACGATCCGCGGTCGCAAGGACGACACCGGTCCGACGTTCGACCCGGCCGCCCGGTACCCGTACACGCCCGACGACGTCGCCGACGTCACCCGCGTCGTCACGCGCGGCGCGGGCACCCTCGGCGCGCAGGAGAAGGTCCGCCGCACGGTCACCGTGGCGCTCGACGGCACCGGCGACTACGCGTCGATCGGCGCCGCGGTGGGCGCAGCGTCGCGGTCGCCGCACCCGGTGGACGTCGTCGTCGAGCCGGGCGTCTACCGCGAGGTGGTGCGGGTCTGGCCCGGCGCCGACGGAACCACCATCCGCGGCGCCACCGGCGACCCGGAGGACGTGGTGCTCACCTACGACCTCGCCGCCGGCCAGGCCAAGTTCTACGGCGGCACGTTCGGGCACACCGGCTCGCCGGTGCTGTCCGTGCTGGCCGACGACGTCACGCTGCGCGACCTCACCGTCGAGAACGCCTACGACGAGGCCGCGAACGGCGGCAGCCAGGCGCTCGCGCTGCGGACGTCGGGCGACCGCACCGTGCTCGACGGCGTCCGGCTGCTCGGCAACCAGGACACGTACCTGGCCGACCCGGGCTCCGGCGCCGCGGCGGCGCGCACGTACGTCACGGACTCGTACATCGAGGGCGACGTCGACTTCGTCTACGGCGGCGGCACCCTCGTCGTCGAGGACTCGGAGATCCGCTCGCTCGACCGCGGGTCCGCGACGAACAACGGGTACGTGGCGGCTCCGGCGACCGTGCCCGGCGGCAAGGGCTTCCTGTTCACCGGCACCCGGTTCACGTCGGACGCCGCGGCGGGCACCGTCTTCCTCGGCCGCCCGTGGCACCCGAGCAGCAACCCGCTCGTCGACCCGTCCGTCGTCGTGCGCGACTCCTGGCTGGGCGCGCACGTCGGGACGCCCGCCTGGTCGGACATGAGCGGCTGGTCGTGGCGCGACGACTTCATGCGGGAGTACCGCAACGCCGGTCCCGGCGCCGCGCCCGCCGGCGCCGTCGTCGACGGCCGTCCGCAGCTGACCGCCGACGAGGCCGCCGCGCACACCCGCGAGGCGTACCTCTCCGGCGACGACGGGTGGACGCCCTGGCGCTGATCCACCCCCGGTGAGCGCGGTCCGCGGCGCGCGGGCGAGGTCGTCCCGCGCCGTGGGTCGCGCTCACCCACGACGTTCGTCACAGCGCGCGCGGGGGCGGCCCCGGGGCAGTAGGGTCGACGACGGTCCAGGCCGCCACCCGCGGCCTTCGGAAGGCCCCCATCCCCCGTGGCCACAGGAGGCTGCATGGTTCCGGACGTGCGCCGGTGACGCCGGTCGAGGCCGTCCCCGTCGGGCGGCTCGACGTCGTCGGGACGTGGACCGTGCGCACCGTCGACGACCTCGCGGACGTGCGCTCCGCGCTCGAGTCGCGCCTCCCGTGCGACTGCCGGGCGGCGCAGCGGGGGCCCGCGCCCGACGTCGGCGGGCTGTCCGGGCGTCAGCGCATGGTGCTGGTCGCGAGCGAGCTGGTGGCGAACGCGCTCGAGCACGCCAGACCACCGGTGGTCGCACGGCTGCTGTGCGACGGCGACGTCGCCGTGGTGGACGTCGTGGACCGCAGCCCGGACGCGCCGCCCGTCGTCCCGCACGACCGCGAGCCGGGCGAGGGCGGCCACGGCCTGCGCCTCGCGAAGACGATCGCCGACGAGGTCGGCTGGTACCGCACGGACCATGGCGAGAAGCACGTGTGGGCGCGGTTCACGACCGCGGACGTGCCCGTCGCCGCCCCGCGGGGCCCGGTGCCGCAGCACCTGGCAGCCCACGGCGCGGCGGCGGGCACGTCGTCCGTCGGGGCCTACCGCGGGGCGTAGCGCTCGGGCGTGAACGCCGCGGCGACGAGCGCACGCAGGTCCTCCAGGTCGCCGCCCACGAGACCGCGGGCGCGGGCCTGCACCAGCAGGTTGCCGATGGCGGTGGCCTCGACGGGCCCGGCCACCACGGGCAGCCCGGCGCGGTCCGCCGTCGCCTGGCACAGCAGGGTGTTCTGCGCGCCGCCGCCCACCACGTGGATGGTCGACACGGTGCGCCCGGCGAGCTTCGCCGCCGTCGTGACGGCGTCCGCGAACGCCTGCGCCAGGCTCTCGACGATGCTGCGCACGTACTCCCCCCGCGTCGCCGGCACGGGCTGGCTGTGCTCGCGGCACCAGTCGGCGATGCGCCCCGGGACGTCGCCCGGCGGCAGGAAGCGCGGGTCGTCGACGTCGAACACCGCGACGGGGGCGGTGACGTGCGCCGCCTCGGCGAGCAGCTCCTGCAGGGTGCTGGAGCGCTGCGCCGCCGTGGACTCCCGCTCCCAGGTGCGGATCGACTCGCTGAGCAGCCACAGCCCCATGACGTTGTGCAGGAACCGCGTGCGGCCGTCGACGCCGCCCTCGTTGGTGAAGCCGGCGAGCCGGGCGTCCTCGGTCAGCACCGGCGCGTCGAGCTCGAGGCCGACCAGCCCCCACGTGCCGCACGAGACGTACGCGACGTCCCGGTCGGTCGCGGGGACGGCGACGACGGCGGAGGCCGTGTCGTGCGAGCCCACGGCCGTCACCTCGAGCGCCCGGCCCACCAGCTGCGCGACGTCGGGCGAGAGCACGCCCAGCGACGCCCCCGGGTCGACCAGGGGCGGCAGGATCCCGGCCGGGACCCCGACCAGCTCGGCGAGGCCCGTGTCCCACTCCCCCGTGCGCGCGTCGAGCAGCCCGGTGGTGGAGGCGTTGGTGCGCTCCGCGACCTGGGCGCCGGTGAGCCAGTGCGCGAGCAGGTCGGGCACCAGCAGCAGCCGGTCGGCCAGGTCGAGCAGCGGCCCCTCCGTGGCGAGCTGGAACACGGTGTTGAACGGGAGGTGCTGGAGCCCGTTGCGCGCGTACAGCGCCGCGGCGTCGACGCGGGCGTGCACGCGCTCCACGCCGGCCGCCGTCCGCGCGTCGCGGTAGTGGTACGGCACGCCGAGCAGGCGCCCGCCGCGCAGCAGCCCGTAGTCCACTGCCCACGAGTCGATCCCGACGCCGAGGATCTCGCCGGGCGCCTCGCGCTCGGCCGCGGCCAGGCCGTCGAGGACCTGGCGGTACAGCTCCAGCAGGTTCCAGTGCAGGCCGTCGGGCGTGCGGACCGGGTCGTTGGGGAACCGCGCCACGTGCTGCAGCCGCAGCCCCTCCCGCCCGCCGAAGCGGCCCAGGATGACGCGCCCGCTGGTGGCGCCCAGGTCGACGGCGGCGAGCGTGCCCGCCGCCGTCGACCCGGGCCCCGCCGGTGCCGCGGGTGTCGCGGTCATCGCAGGAACGCCTGCGCCACGCCGGCGTCGACGGGCACGTGCAGGCCGGTCGTGTGCGAGAAGTCGGACGTGCACAGCGCGTAGACGGCGTTCGCGACGTGCTCGGGCAGCACCTCGCGCTTGAGCAGCGTGCGCTGGGCGTAGAACTTGCCCAGGTCCTGCTCCTCGATGCCGTACGTCTTGGCGCGGTTGGCGCCCCAGCCGGAGGCGAAGATGCCGGAGCCGCGCACGACGCCGTCCGGGTTGATGCCGTTGACCTTGATGCCGTGCTCGCCGAGCTCGGCGGCCAGCAGCCGCACCTGGTGCGCCTGGTCGGCCTTGGTGGCCGAGTAGGCGATGTTGTTCGGGCCCGCGAACACGGAGTTCTTCGACGAGATGTAGACGATGTCGCCGCCGAGCTTCTGGTCCACGAGGATGCGCGCGGCGTTCTTGGCCACGAGGAACGAGCCCTTGGCCATGACGTCGTGCTGAAGGTCCCAGTCCGCCTCGGTGGTGTCGAACAGCGACTTGCTCAGCGACAGGCCGGCGTTGTTCACGACGATGTCCACGCCGCCGAAGGCGAGGACTGCCTCGGCGAGCGCGGCCTGGACCGCGGCCTCGTCGGCGACGTTCGCCGCCAGGCCGATCGCGACGTCGGTCGAGCCGAGCTCGGCGGCCGCGGCCTGCGCCTTGGCGAGGTCCAGGTCGGCGACGACGACGCACGCGCCCTCCGCGGCGAGGCGGGTCGCGATGGCCTTGCCGATGCCCGACGCGGCGCCGGTGACGAACGCGATGCGCGTCGCGAGCGGCTTGGGCTTCGGCTTGCGCTGGAGCTTCGCCTCCTCGAGCGCCCAGTACTCGATGCGGAACTTCTCCGACTCGTCGATCGGGGCGTAGGTCGAGAGGGCCTCCGCGCCGCGCATGACGTTGACGGCGTTGACGTAGAACTCCCCCGCGACGCGCGCGGTCTGCTTGTCGGCGCCGTAGGAGAACATGCCGACGCCGGGCACCAGCACGATCGCCGGGTCCGCGCCGCGCATCGCGGGCGGCTCCTCGCCGCGGGCGCGGGCCTCGGCGGCGCCGCGCTCGTAGTACGCGGTGTAGTCGGCGCGGTACGCCTCGTGCAGCTCGGGCAGGCGCTCCACGATCTCCTCGACCGTGGCGGTGGCCGGCAGGTCCACGACCAGCGGCTTCACCTTGGTGCGCAGGAAGTGGTCGGGGCAGCTCGTGCCCAGCTCCGCCAGGCGCGCGTGCTCGGTGCTCGCCAGGAAGTCGAGCACGACGTCCGCGTCGGTGAAGTGGCCCACCTGCGGCCTGTCGTGCGACGCGACGGCGCGCAGGTGCGGGGCGAGCGCGGCGGCCTTGGCGCGCCGCGCGTCGTCGGGCAGGGCTCCGTAGCCGTCGAGCGCCGGGCCGAAGGGCTCCGGCGCGCCGTGCTCGGCGATGTACGCCGCCGCGGTCTCGATGATCCACAGCGAGTTCGCCTCGGACTCCTCGGCCGTGTCCCCCCAGGCCGTGATGCCGTGCCCGCCGAGCACCGTGCCGATCGCGTCGGGGTGCGCCGCCTTGATCTCGGCGATGTCGAGGCCGAGCTGGAAGCCGGGACGGCGCCACGGCACCCACACGACCTTGCCGCCGAAGATCTTCTGCGTCAGCTCGGGGCCGTCGGCCGCGGTCGCGATCGCGATGCCCGCGTCCGGGTGCAGGTGGTCCACGTGCGCGGCGTCGACCAGGCCGTGCATGGCCGTGTCGATGCTGGGGGCGGCGCCGCCCTTGCCGTGCAGGCAGTAGTCGAACGCGGCGACCATCTCGTCCTCGCGCTCCACGCCCGGGTACACCGCGGTGAGGGCGCGCAGGCGGTCGAGCCGCAGGACGGCGAGGCCCTTCGCGGTGAGGGTGCCGAGGTCGCCGCCGGAGCCCTTGACCCACAGCAGCTCGACGTCCTGCCCGGTGACCGGGTCCTTCTCGATCCCCTTGGCGGACGTGTTGCCGCCGGCGTAGTTCGTGTTGCGCGGGTCGGCGCCCAGGCGGTTCGACCGCGCGACGAGGGCCTCCACGGTCGGGTTGACGGTCTGCTTCGTCATCGGTGCTCCGGTGGTCGGTCCGTCGGCCGACGGACGGGGCGTGGGTGCGGTGAGGGGTACGGGGGTCAGCGCTCGTGCGCGGTGCCGACGAGGGCTTCCGTGGTGAGCCAGGCGGCGATCCGCGCGAGGCTGCGCGCGAAGCCGGGCTCGGCGGGCCGGTTGAGGTGGCCGTGGGTCGTGCCGTCCTCGCGGCTCACGAAGACGTCCACCCCGGCGGCCGCGAGCTCCGCGGCGTAGGCCTCGCCGCCCGAGCGCAGGGCGTCGAGGTCGGAGTTGACGATCAGCGTGGGCGGCAGGCCGCGCAGGTCCTGGCCGCCCGGGAAGGCGTACGGCGACGTCGCCGGGCCGTCGTGACCCAGGTAGTTGCCGTTCATCGCGCGCACGGCGGCGGGCGGGAAGTTCTTCTCCGGCGGCAGCGCCGCGATCTTGGCGGCCAGCTCGGCGCTGGGCGCGGGCAGGACCTGGTGCGTCACCGGGTAGGCGAGCACGACGCTGCGCGGCGTCGGGACCACGCCGTCGGGCCCGACCACGCCGCCGAGGGTGCTGAGCGGGACCGCGCCGTCGCGCAGCCGCAGGGACGCCCCCGCGGCGAGGTCGCCGCCGGCGCTCGCGCCGCCCAGCGACCACCGCCCGGCGGGGACGCCGAGGTCGGCGGCGCCGCCCCCGGCGGCCCACGCGAAGGCGAAGGCGACCTCCTCGGACGGCACCGGGAAGCGGACGCCGTCCGTCCCGGGCGTCGCACCCGGGGCGCGGTAGTCGAGCGGGGACACCAGGCGGTACTCCACGCTCACGACGGCGATCCCCGCCGCGGCGAGCGCGCGCGCGACGCCGTCGGCCTCGGGCATGTCGAGGTCGCCGTGCGCGAACGCGCCGCCGTGCGCCCACACCAGGCCCGCGACGGGCGTGCCCGCCGGCCGGTAGACCCGCACGCGCAGGTCGCCGTGCGGCCCCGCGAGCACGCGGTCGTCGACCGCGGCGTCCTGGTCCGGCGGAGCGTCCGCCGTGGTGCCCGCCGCCGTCGTCGTCATGCTCAGGCGCCCCAGCCGGCCTGCTGGCCGCCGACGCGCTCGGCCGCGATCTGCCCCAGGTAGCCGGACGCCGCGAACGCCTTCATGGGCTCGGGGTCGAGGCCCTGCTCGGCGCGCAGGTCGGCGAGGAGGCCGCGCACGTCGGTGTTGTAGGCGTCCATGAGCGTGCCGTTGGCGCCGAGCACGTCGCCGGAGCGCTGCGCGGCGTCGAGGGCCTCGGCGTCGACGAGCAGCGCCTTGGCCGTGGCCTCCTGCACGTTCATCACGGAGCGGATCTGGCCGGGGATCTTCTCCTCGATGTTGTGGCACTGGTCGAGCATGAAGTTCACCCCCGACTCCGGGCGCAGCGCGTCCGCCTGCACGATCTCGTGCATGATCCGGAAGAGCTGGAACGGGTCCGCGGCGCCGGCCATGAGGTCGTCGTCGGCGTAGAAGCGCGAATTGAAGTCGAACGCCCCGAGCCGGCCCTGGCGCAGCAGCTGCGCCACGATGAACTCGATGTTGGTGCCGGGCGCGTGGTGGCCCGTGTCGAGCACGACGTTCGCCTTCTCGCCGAGCGCGAGGCAGTGCAGCAGGGACGTGCCCCAGTCCGGCACGTCCGTGTGGTAGAACGCCGGCTCGAAGAACTTGTACTCGAGCACCATGCGGTGGTCGTCGTCGAGCTCGGCGTAGATCTCGGCGAGCGACTCGGCGAGCCGGTCCTGGCGGGCGCGGATCGAGTCCTGGCCGGGGTAGTTGGTGCCGTCGGGCAGCCAGACCTTCAGCTCCTTGGACCCCGTGGCGCGCATGACGTCGATGCACTGCACGTGGTGGGCGATCGCCTTGGCGCGCACCGCCGGGTCGGAGTGCGTCAGGGAGCCGAGCTTGTAGTCGTCGTCCTGGAACAGGTTCGAGTTGATCATCCCGATGGTCACGCCGTGCTCCTTGGCGTGCCGGGCCAGGTCGGAGAAGTCGTCGACCAGGTCCCACGGGACGTGCAGCGACACGCGCGGCGCGATGCCCGTGTAGCGGTGCACCTGGGCGGCGTCCGCGATCTTCTCGTACGGGTCGCGGGGGGTCCCGGGCGTGCCGAAGACCTTGAACCGGGTACCCGAGTTGCCGAACGCCCACGAGGGCAGCTCGATGGTCTGCTCGCCGAGGGCCTTGCGCAGCCGTGCGTCGAGCACGGGCGTCGTCGCCGTCATGTCTCCTCCTCGTCCGCGCTCCCTCGCGCGGTGCTGGTGCGGCCGGCGGAACGACCGCGCTTTGAATCGTTTCATAGCCTAGGTGCGTGACGGGGCGGCGTCAACCGTCCGTCCGGTGACTTGTCAGGCCCAGCGCACGGTAGCTCCCGCGCACAGCCTGACAACTCGGGGGCGCCGGGGAGCTGTCAGGACCAGCGAGCGCCATACCCCGCGGAGGACCTGACAGGTCGCGGACCGTCAGTCGGCGCGGCGGGCGGCGTCGAGCTGCGACTCGAGGTGGAACACCTCCTCCAGCTGGACGAACCCCTCGTCGGGGCGCCCCTCGGCGGGCTCGAAGAAGTCCTTCATGGCGGCCTGCCAGCGCTCGTTCACCTCGCGGGCGGCCATGTCCCGCTGCGCGCGCTCGTAGTCGTCGGTGCGCAGGACGCCGACGAGCAGCCCGTCGGCCCCGAGGAACAGGCGGTAGTCGTGCCATCCGGTCTCGGCGAGGGCCTCGAGCATCTCGGGCCAGACGGCGGCGTGGGCGGCCTTGTACTCCTCGAGCCGGTCGCGCCGTACGCGGGACACGAAACAGACGTGCGTCGTTGCGCCGTCATCGATGAAACGGTTCATACCATGAACCTAGCAAGAGGAGACGACGCCGGGCACCCACCGGCCCGGCGCCCAGGTACCTCTACGCTGGAGCCCAGGCGCGACGACGCGTCCCGATCCGAGGAGCAGCCCATGACGACGACCGCCCCCCGCCGCCGCGCGTCCATCAGCGACGTCGCGCGCCAGGCCAAGGTGTCGGTCGGCACGGTCTCGAACGTGCTCAACCGCCCGGACCGCGTCTCGCCGGCCACCCGCGAGCGGGTGCTCGCCGCCATCGACGACCTCGCGTTCGTGCCCAACGGCTCCGCCCGCCAGCTCCGCGCCGGCACCATCACGACCGCGGGCGCCATCGTGCTCGACGTGTCCAACCCCTTCTTCACCGACGTGGCGCGCGGCATCGAGGACCGCCTCGAGGAGGCGGACTACACCCTCATGCTCGCCAGCTCGGACGAGAAGCCGGAACGCGAGGCCCGCTACCTGCGCCTCTTCGAGGAGCACGGCGTGCAGGGCGTCATGGTCGTGCCGGCCACGCAGGACCTCGAGCACCTGGAGACCCTGCGCGCCCGGGGGCTGCGCGTGGTGCTGCTCGACCGCCCGTCGCCGGTCGACACGCTGTCGTCGGTGGCCGTCGACGACCGCGCGGGCGCCGCCGCCGCCGCGCGCCACCTCGTCGACCTCGGGCACGAGCGGATCGCCTTCCTCAACGGCCCGCACACCATCCGCCAGTGCGCCGACCGCAGCGCCGGCCTGCACGACGCGCTCGTGGAGCTGGGCCTCGACCCTGCCGAGGCGCTGGTGGAGATCCCGATCGCCACCCTCAACGCCGACGGCGGGCAGGCCGGCACCGAGCAGGTGCTCGCGCTCGCCGAGCGCCCGACGGCCACCATGTGCGTCAACGACCTCACCGCCCTCGGCGCCCTGCGCACGCTGCGCGCCGCCGACGTCCCCGTGCCGTCCGGCATGGCGGTGGTCGGGTACGACGACGTCACCTTCGCGGGCGAGCTGGCCACGCCGCTCACGTCGGTGCGCCAGCCGACGCACCAGCTCGGCCACCGCGCGGCGGACCTGCTGCTGGACCCGGACGACGTCGTCGAGCAGGTGACGTTCCAGCCCGAGCTCGTCGTCCGCGAGTCCACGACCGGCGTCGGCTGACCTGCCCTCCCGCCGAACAGGCGGTCGTGCACACGGGATACGGCGCGCTTTGCGTGCGCGACCGCCTGTTCGACATCCGGACACCGACCGGCAAGCGCTTCCCCGTTGAATCGATACATGACAGACTCGGGCCATGCGACGACGCACGACACCGGAGTCCACCCCGACCCCCCACCCCTGGAACGCCGGCCTCGACGGCCTCGGCTTCGGCGGCGACTACAACCCCGAGCAGTGGCCGCAGGACGTGCGCCTCGAGGACCTCGAGCTCATGCGCGAGGCGGGCGTCACCATCCTCAGCGTGGCGATCTTCTCCTGGGCCACGATCGAGCCGCGCGAGGGCGAGCTGGACTGGGCCTGGCTCGACGAGACGATGGACCGGCTGCACGCCGCCGGCATCCGGGTCGCGCTCGCGACCGCCACCGCGTCGCCGCCGCCGTGGCTCACCCGCGAGCACCCCGAGATCCTTCCCCGCACCGCCGACGGGACCGTGCTGCAGCAGGGCGGCCGCCAGGCCTACGCCGTCACCCACCCCGTGCACCGCGACTACGCGCTGCGCATGACGACCCGCATCGCCGAGCGCTACCGCGACCACCCGGCGCTCGCCGTCTGGCACGTGGACAACGAGATCGGCTGCCACGTGTCGCGCGACTACTCCGACTCCGCCGCGGCGGCGTTCCGGGACTGGCTGCGCGCGCGCTACGGCACGGTCGACACCCTCAACGAGGCGTGGGGCACGGCCTTCTGGTCGCAGCGCTACGGGTCGTTCGACGACGTGCTGCCGCCGCTGGTCGCGCCGACGTTCGCCAACCCGACGCAGCAGCTCGACTTCCACCGGTTCTCCTCCGACGCGCTGCTCGACTACTACCTCGACCTGCGGGACACCCTGCGCGAGATCACGCCGGACGTGCCCGTCACGACCAACCTCATGGCGACGGCGCACTGCCGGGGCATGGACTACTTCCGGTGGGGGCCGGAGCTCGACGTCGTCGCGAACGACCACTACACGTACCCCGCGGACCCCGAGCGGCACGTGGACCTCGCGTTCTCCGCCGACCTCACGCGCGGCGTCGCGGGCGGCGCGCCGTGGATCCTCATGGAGCACTCCACCTCGGCCGTGAACTGGCAGCCGCGCAACACGCCCAAGGCGCCGGGCGAGATGCTGCGCAACTCCCTGCAGCACGTGGCCCGCGGCGCGGACGCGGTGATGTTCTTCCAGTGGCGCCAGTCGCGGGCCGGCGCCGAGAAGTACCACTCGGCGATGGTGCCCCACGCCGGCCGGGACTCCGACGTGTGGCGCGACGTCGTGACGCTGGGCCGCGCGCTGCGCGCCCTGGGCGAGGTGCGCGGCTCGCGGGTGCGGTCGCGCGCGGCCATCGTCGTGGACTACCCGTCGTGGTGGGGGTCGGAGCTCGACTCGCACCCCACGCAGGACCTGCGCTACACGGACCAGGTGCAGGCCTGGTACCGGGCGCTGTGGCGGCTCGGCGTCACGACCGACCTCGTGCCGCCGGGCGCCGACCTCGACGGCTACGACCTGGTCGTGCTGCCCACCACGTACGTCGTCACGGACGCCGACGCCGCGAACGTCGCCGCGGCCGCCGCGCGCGGGGCGACCGTCGTCGTCACCTACTTCTCCGGCATCGTCGACGAGCACGACCACGTGCGCCTCGGCGGCTACCCGGGCGCGTTCCGCGACCTGCTCGGCGTGCGCACCGAGGAGTTCCACCCGCTGCAGGAGCCCGAGTCGGTCCGCGTGGTCGGCAAGGCGGTGGGCGGCGAGGCCACGGCCGACCTGTGGACCGAGAAGACGCACGTCGCCGACGGCACGGAGGTGGTGGCGTCCTACGACGACGGCGCCCTCGCCGGGCGGGCGGCGGTCACCCGCCGCGAGGTCGGGGCCGGGCGGGCGTGGTACGTCGCGACGCGGCTCGACGACGCGGGCCTGGGTGCGCTCGCCGAGCGGCTCGTGGCCGAGGCCGGCGTGGGTCCGGACGTCGTCGCGCCGGCGGGCGTGGAGGTCGTGCGCCGGTGGGCCGACGACGGCACGACCGACGACGCGACGTCGTGGCTCTTCGCGATCAACCACACGGACGCGGACGCCACGCTCGGCACCCCGGACGCCCCGGTGACGGGCACGGAGCTGCTGAGCGGCGACACGGTCGAGGGCAGCCTCGCCGTGCCCGCGGGCGCGGTGCGCGTGGTGCGGGTCGGCCGATGACGGTCCCGCACCAGCGACGGCCTGGGGACGGGCCGGTGGGGCCGTACGCGTTCGTGTTCTGGAACGACGACCTGGACGACGACGTGGTGCTCACGCAGCTCCGGGAGATCGCGGACGCGGGGTTCGTCGGTGTCACCCTCAGCGCGCGCGTGGGGCTGAGCCGGCGGGTGGGGTACCTGACGGACGAGTTCCTGCGGCTGGTGCGCGTCGCGGTCGACGAGTGCGCGCGGCTGGGGCTCGCGGTGATGCTCTACGACGAGGCGTCGTACCCGTCCGGCTCGGCGAACGGCGCCGTCGTGGCGCGCGACCCGGCGTTCGCCGCCCGGTGCCTGGTGCCGGTGACCCGTGACGTCGAAGTGCCGGTCGGCGCGCCCGGCGACGAGCCCGCGGACGCCGGGTACTGGCGTCCCGCGCTGGGCCGCGACCTCGACGTGCGGCTGCTCGCCGTCGTCGCGCGGCCCGTGGACGACGCGGGCGGCGTCGTCGGCGACGACGCCGTGCTGCTCCCGGCGCGCGCGCCGGGGTTGGTGCGCCTGGACCTGCCGCCGGGCTCGTGGCGGGTCACGGCGGTGTTCGACGCCGCCAGCGGCGGCACGATCCGCGGGGCGCACGCGGAGCAGGACGACGGCTCCGCGCTCGCTCCCCCGGCGGCGGACCTGCTGAGCCCGGACGCCGTCGCGGCGTTCCTGGAGCTGACGCACGACGCCTACGCCGCCGCGCTCGGGGAGCACCTGGGCACGACGGTGGTCGCGATGTTCACCGACGAGCCGTTCCTGCTGGGCCGCGGCCACCGGCGGCTCGCCCGCCCGTACACGCCGGGGCTGGAGGCGGAGGTGGCGGCGAGGCTCGACGACGGCTCGGGCGTCGACGTGGCCGAGGTGCTGCGCCGGCTGCCGGAGCTGTGGGACGGCGACGGCACCCGCCCGGGCGGCACGGACCCGGACGCCACCGGGTTCGTGCGCGACTGGGACGACGCCGTGCGGGCGCGGCTGCACCGCGTCTACTACGACGCTCAGGCGGCATGGTGCGCCGCGCACGGCCTCGCGCTGACGGGGCACCCGGCCGAGCCGGACGACCTGGCCACCGCGGCGCGCCTGCACTGGCCCGGGCAGGACACCGTGTGGCGCTGGGTGCTGCCGCGCGCATCGGGTGGGGACGGCACCGCCCTCGAGGGCCCGGAGAGCACGGCGCCGAAGGTGGCCGCGAGCGCCGCACGGGCCCGCGGCGGGGTGCCGGCGGTGACCGAGGTGCTCGGCGCGTACGGCTGGCGGCTGAGCCTCGACGAGGCGCGCTGGCTGCTCGACTGGTACCTGTCGCGCGGCGTGACGACGCCCGTGCTGCACGCGTTCTTCTCCTCCGTGCGCGGCGGGCGCGCGTTCGAGAGCGAGCCCGACCTGGGTCGGTGGAACTCGTGGTGGCCGCACCTGCCGCCGCTCGTCGGGTACGTGCGGCGCGTCGCGGAGCTGCTCGACGCCGCACCCCCGGTGTGGCCGGTCGGCCTGCTGAGCCGCCCCGACGCCGCGCCGTCCGGCCCGGTGGTGCGCGCGCTGCTGGAGGCGCAGGTCGACTTCGGGTACGTGGACCGCGACGACGAGAGCGCGCACGCCGGGTACACCGTCCTGCTCGACGCCGACGACGGCGTCCCGGACGTCCCCGCCCTCAAGGAGCGGCTGCGCGCGGCCGGCGCCCCCGTCGTGGACGCGGAGCCCGCGGCCCCGGACCTGCGCGCCGTCGTCCTCGGCGGGCCCTCGCACGACCGGCCGGCGGGGTACGTCGTCTTCCACGAGGGCGAGGAGGCGGTCCGCACCTGGCTCGGCCTGCCGTCGGTCCCCGACGACGCGTGCTGGTGGGACCCGTTCGCCGACACCCGGCACCCCGTGGAGCGCGACGACCACGGCCGCGTGCTGCTCGACCTGGAACGCCGCCGCACGCTGGCCCTCGTCCCCTCGGCCGGGCACCCGGTCCCTCCGGCCGGTGCGGCGTCGGGACGCCGCGTCGAGGTCACCGGCTGGCGAGGCACGGTCGAGCGCGTGCTCGGCGACCCGGACACGGTCGCGGACGACCCGTCCGCCGTCGTGCCCGCGCACGTGGAGCTCGGCGACTGGACCCGGGTTCCTGCCCTGCGCCGGCTCTCCGGGTCCGTGCGCTACACAGCCGAGGTGGACGTGCCGGACGGCGCGGGCGCCGCGCGGCTGGACCTCGGCGTCGTGGGCGAGGCCGCCACCGTGCGCGTGGACGGCGGCGTCGTCGGGCACGCGATGTCCGCGCCGTACGTCGTGGACCTCGGCGTCCTCGCCCCGGGCACCCGCACCCTCGACGTGCTGGTGAGCAACAGCGCCGCGAACTACTACGAGGGAGACCGGCGCCCGTCGGGTCTCCTCGGACCGGTCACGCTGACCTGGTGACCTCCCGCTCGCACAATTCTCTGGCGGCGTGGGGCGGCGGTGCGTAGGGTGCAGCGCGATGGGAACTCTGTGAGCACACCGACGCCGACGCGTCGAGCAGGTCGGACGACACTGCTCCGCGTCGGCGTTCGCACGCCCGCCGTCCTCCACGGTCGCCGACGCCGGCGACGGAAGGAGTCCCGCCCGTGGACCCGTCACAGCTCACCCTCACCGACATCACCCTGCGCTACGCCGACCGCGTGGTGCTCGACCGCCTGTCCTTGACCGTCTCGGCGGGCGAGCGCGTCGGCGTCGTCGGCGACAACGGCTCCGGCAAGAGCACGCTGCTCGCCGTCGTCGCGGGCGTGCTGGAGCCGCAGAACGGCACGCGCGTCGTGCGCGCCCCGGGCGGCCTCGGACACCTGCCCCAGACGCTCGATCTTCCGCCCGCGAGCACCGTGGGCCAGGCGATCGACCACGTGCTGGCGGACGTGCGCGCGCTCGCCGCGGAGATCACCGCGCTCGAGGACCGGCTCGGGTCGCTCGACGACGCCGCGCTGGACGACGCGCTGCGCCGCTACGCGGAGCTGACCGCCCGCTTCGACGCCCGCGACGGGCGGGGTGCGGACCGCCGCGTCGACGTGGCGCTGCACCGCCTCGGCCTGCCCGGACTGGACCGCGACCGGGCGCTGGGCACCCTGTCGGGGGGCGAGCGCTCCCGCCTCGCGCTGGCGGCGACGCTCGCCGCCGACCCCGAGCTGCTGCTGCTCGACGAGCCGACCAACGACCTCGACGACGACGCCCTCGACTGGCTCACGGAGCGGCTGCGGTCGCACGACGGTACCGTCGTCGCCGTCACCCACGACCGCGCCTTCCTGGCGGGTCTCACGACGACGCTCGTCGAGGTCGACGCCGGGCGGGCCCGCCGGTACGGCACCGGGTGGTCGGGCTACCTCGCCGCGAAGGAGGCGGAGCGCGAGCAGCTGCGGCTCGCGTACGAGCGGTGGCGGGCCGACGTCGCGCGTCAGCGGCACCTTCTCGACGCCAACGTCGAGGCGATGGAGCAGATCCCGCGCAAGCTCCCCATGGCGTCGTTCGGCTCCGGCGCGTTCCGGTCCCGGGCGCGCACCCACGGCGCCACCGGCCGCGTCCGCAACGCCAAGGAGCGGCTGCGGCGGTTGTCCGACGACCCCGCCGAGCGGCCCGCCGACCGCGCGGAGTTCCGGACGGACGTCGCCACCGCGTCCCCGGACGCGGGCCACGACGACGCCTCGGCGGTCGAGCTCGTCGGCGTCGAGGTGCGCGGCCGGCTCTCGGTCCCCCGCCTCACGGTGGCGGCAGGCGAGCACGTGCTCGTGACCGGCCCGAACGGCGCGGGCAAGAGCACCCTGCTGGGGGTGGTCGCGGGAGAGGTCGCGCCGGACGCCGGGGTGGCGCGCGCCGTGGGCGTCGTCGGGCACCTGCGGCAGACGGTCGCGTCGGCCTCGGACGACGGCCGCACGGTGCTGCACGCGTTCGCCGCCGGGCGCCCCGGCGACCTGGAGGAGCACGCGGAGGCGCTGCTCGCGTCGGGCCTGTTCCGCCCCGACGACCTGCCCCGTCCGGTGCGGGAGCTGTCCCAGGGGCAGCGCTCGCGGCTCGAGCTCGCCCGGGTGGTCACCACCACGACGGACGTGCTGCTCGTGGACGAGCCGACCAACCACCTCTCCCCCGCGCTCGTCGAGGAGCTGGAGCGGGCCTTCGCAGACTTCGACGGCACCCTCGTGCTCGTCTCCCACGACCGGACGATGCGCGAGCGCTTCCGCGGCCGGCGGATCGTGCTCGACCGCGGCGCGATCGTCGCGGACACGTCCGCCACCCCGCCGAGGTAGTTCAGATCCTGCCGAGGTAGTTCGTGACACGGTGTCACGA
>NZ_JBHTVC010000081.1:0-16573 GCF_042793275.1 Isoptericola sp. NPDC056578 | reverse complement strand
GCCCGGGACGGCACCGCCGTCCCGGGCGGTCGTGCGTCGGGGCCCTGCGCGCGAGGGACGGGCTGTGGGTCTCGTCACGACGCCGCCGACAGATTAGGTCTCCGATAACGAATCGGTTACGGTCGGGTGTCCCGCGTGCGAGCCGTGCTCGACAGGTGTATGTGACGCGGGCCCTGAACCGCCGGATCGGTGGGTCGGAACTCGGCGCCCTCGGGCGCGGGGGCCGGGAGCGAGGCGCGAGCGCGCCGCCCCGGTGCGTGACGGGCCGCCGGCCCGCCCCCGACCACCGTGCCCGGACAGCACGACGACTGGACTCTCGTGACCCGCTCCCCCCAGACCTCTCCCGTGCCCGCCGTGCCGGACGCCGACACCGTCGCGCCCGCCACGACCCGCCCCCGCCGCCGCTGGCCGTTCCTGGCCGCCGCGACCGTCGCCGCGGTCGCCGTCGCCGGTGGCGCCGTCGCCTACGCCGACGCCCGCAAGACCGTCACGCTCGACGTGGACGGCGACGTGAAGACCGTGACGTCCTACTCCGGCTCCGTCGACGACCTGCTCACCTCCCAGGGTGTCGTCGTCGGCGACCGCGACCTCGTGACCCCGGCGGCCGGCGCCACGCTCGAGGACGGCTCCGACGTCGTCGTGCGCTCCGGCAAGGAGCTCAGCCTGCAGGTGGACGGCAAGGACACCGACGCCTGGGTCACCGCGCTCGACGCCGACGAGGCGCTCGACAGCCTCACCGCTCGCGGCGGCGACGTGCGCATCGTCGCCTCCCGTGACGGCGAGCGCGCCTCGCTGCCGGTGGACGTCGACACGGACGGCCCGGTGGCCGTGGTGCACGACGGCACGACCGACGTGGTCGAGGACGCGGAGGACGTCGAGGCCGTGCTGGCCGAGGCCGACGTGGAGCTCGGGAAGAACGACCGGGTGCACGTCACCGACGCCGCCAACGCCGAGGTGAAGAAGCACGTCGCCGCGGCTGTCGCGGACCAGCAGAAGCAGGCCGAGAAGCAGGCCGAGAAGAAGGACGGCGCGCAGACCGAGCAGGTCGCCGCCGAGGCCGCTGCCCCCGCGCCGCAGGTGGCCGTCGTCGTGCAGCGCGTCGAGACCAAGAAGGTCACGACCACCAAGGCCGTCGACCACAAGACGACGACCAAGAAGTCCGGCGACCGGTACTCCGACGTCGACGCGAAGGTCGTGAAGAAGGGCAAGGACGGCGAGCGCACGATCGTCCACCGGGTCACGACGGTCGACGGCAAGGTCGTGAAGAAGACCAAGGTCTCGGACGAGGTCACCACCAAGCCCGTGACCCGCGTGCTGGTGAAGGGCACCAAGGAGCGCCCGGAGCCCGAGCCGAAGACGCCGTCCTACTCCGGCTCGACCCGGTCGATCGGCAAGCAGATGGCCGCGGCGCGCGGCTGGTCCGGCGAGCAGTGGTCCTGCCTCGAGTCGCTCTGGACCAAGGAGTCGGGCTGGAACGCCTCGGCGGCCAACCCGTCGTCCGGCGCGTACGGCATCCCGCAGTCGCTGCCGGGCTCGAAGATGGCGTCGGCCGGCTCCGACTGGCAGACCAACCCCGCCACGCAGATCGAGTGGGGTCTCGGCTACATCGCCGACGTCTACGGCACGCCGTGCGGCGCGTGGGGCCACTCGCAGTCGGTGGGCTGGTACTGAGCCGGCTCCCCGGCCGTCCCTGAGTCGTCGGCCGCGGGCCGACGAATAGACTCGCCCCCATGACGAACACCCCTGGCGCCCTGCTCGGCCCTGCGGAGATCCGCGAGCTGGCAGGGCGCCTCGGCGTCCGCCCCACCAAGCAGCTCGGGCAGAACTTCGTGCACGACGGCGGCACGGTGCGCAAGATCGTGCGCGCCGCCGGTCTGCGGCCGGGGGAGCGCGTCGTCGAGATCGGCCCCGGGCTGGGGTCGCTGACCCTCGGGCTGCTGGAGGCCGGAGCGTCCGTCGTCGCGGTCGAGATCGACCCGGTGCTGGCGGGCCAGATCGTCGAGACCGTGCACCGGCACGCGCCCGGTGCGGACTTCGAGGTGGTGCCCGCCGACGCGCTCGAGGTCACCGAGCTGCCGGGGGAGCCGCCGACGGCGCTCGTCGCGAACCTCCCGTACAACGTGGCCGTCCCGGTGCTGCTCACGTTCCTGCAGCGGTTCCCGAGCCTGGAGCGCGTGCTCGTCATGGTCCAGGCCGAGGTGGCCGACCGCCTCGCGGCGGGGCCCGGGTCGCGGACCTACGGCGTGCCGTCGGTCAAGGCGGCCTGGTACGCCGACACGCGCCGGTCGCTCAACGTCAGCCGGCACGTGTTCTGGCCGGAGCCCAACGTGGACTCCGCTCTCGTGGCGCTGGAGAAGCGCGAGCCCCCCGTCACGACCGCGACGCGCGAGCAGGTCTTCGCCGTCGTCGACGCCGCGTTCGCCCAGCGTCGCAAGACGCTGCGCGCCGCCCTGTCCGGCACGTTCGGGTCCGGTGTCGCCGCAGAGGAGGCGCTGCGCGCCGCGGGCGTCGACCCCGGGCTGCGCGGCGAGCGGCTCGAGGTCACGGACTTCGCGCGGATCGCCGAGCAGCTTCCGGTCGCGGCGGGCACGGTGGACGCGTGACGCATCTTGCCGCCGCCCCGTCGCCGTCCGTCCGCGTCCGCGCGCCCGGCAAGGTCAACCTGTCGCTGCGCGTCGGCGCGCGCCAGGCCGACGGCTACCACCCGTTGTCGACGATCTTCCAGGCCGTGGCCCTCTACGAGGAGGTGACCGCCACGCAGGTGCCGGAGGGTGCCGGCGTGACGATCACCGTGGACGGCCCGCAGGCCGAGCTCGTGCCCGTCGACGGCACGAACCTCGCCTGGCGCGCCGCCGAGGCGCTGGCGGCCCAGGTCGGCGTCGCGCCGGACGTGGCGCTGCACCTGGCCAAGGGCGTGCCCGTCGCCGGGGGCATGGCGGGCGGGTCCGCGGACGCGGCGGCCACCCTGGTGGCGTGCGACGCGCTGTGGCAGACCGGCCTGAGCCGCGACGACCTCGCGGCGCTCGCCGCGGAGCTCGGCTCGGACGTCCCCTTCGCCCTCCTCGGGCACACCGCCGTCGGGACCGGTCGCGGTCACCTGCTGACTCCCGCCATGGCCCGCGGCGAGTTCCACTGGGTGTTCGCGGCCCAGGCCGAGGGCCTGTCCACCCCCGCCGTCTACGGCCGCTTCGACGAGCTGGCAGGCCCGGACGGGGCCGCCGACGAGCCGGGGCTCGAGGAGGACACCGGGCTGATGCAGGCGCTGCGCGCCGGCGACTCGCACGCCCTCGGGCGGGCCCTGCACAACGACC
Source organism: Isoptericola sp. NPDC056578 (assembly GCF_042793275.1). NCBI lineage: Bacteria > Bacillati > Actinomycetota > Actinomycetes > Micrococcales > Promicromonosporaceae > Isoptericola > Isoptericola sp. NPDC056578. Next base: position 13,262 of record NZ_JBHTVC010000081.1, on the reverse strand, counting down.
TCCAGGCCGCGGCGCTCTCGCTGCGCCCCGAGCTGGAGCGCACCATCGCCGTCGCGGACGAGGCGGGCGCGCTGGGCGCGTTCGTCTCCGGCTCCGGCCCGACCGTCGCCGCGCTCGCCCGGTCGCGCCAGCACGCGCTGGCCGTCGCCGCGTCCTGGACGGCCGAGGGTGCCGCCGACTCCGTGTGGTGCACCTCGGGCCCCGCGCACGGCGCCCGCCTCCTCCCGTGACGCCGAGGTAGCTCCACCTCTGCCGAGGTAGTTCCACCTCTGCCGAGGTAGTCCGCATCCCGGCGAGGTAGCTGGCCCTTGGTGGTCATCATGGGTGATATCTCCCTGATGCCCGGACTACCTCGGCACGTCTGGTGCTACCTCGCGGAGACCCGGACTACCTCGGCACCTCTCGTGCTACCTCGCGGGGGTCCGGGCTACCTGGGCGGTCGGGGGCGGTCAGACGTGCTTGGCCAGCCACGCGAGGGTCGGGGCGAAGCGGTAGCCCTGGCCGCCCTCGTGGCGGTTGTAGGGGTACACGTCGATCGCCGTGTCCGGCGCCGTCTCGCCCAGCGCGCCCCACTGGTTGTACGCGGCGTACACGGTCGACGGCGGGCAGACGTCGTCGCGCAGGGCGGTCGAGAACAGCGCGGCCGCGCGGGCGCGGCGGGCGAACGAGACGCCGTCGAGGTAGGAGAACGTGCGCCAGACGGCGTCCTCGTGCTCGCGGTGCACGGACAGGTACTGCGTGATCTCGCCGTACGGGAAGGCGTCGGAGATCTGCACGGCGCGGCGGTAGTGGCACAGGAACGGCACGTTCGGCACGGCGGCGGCGACGTCGGGCACCAGGCCGGCGACGGCGATCGCGATGCCGCCGCCCTGGCTCGTGCCGGCGACGGCGACGCGCGCGGGGTCGATCCCCTCCACGCGGCGCACGGCGTCCACGGCCCGCACGCCGTCGGTGAAGACGCGCCGGTAGTAGTGCTCGTGCGGGTCGAGGACGCCGCGCGTCATGAAGCCGGGGGAGGCCGGGCCGCTGCCCACCGGGTCCGGGGTGTCGCCGCCGTGGCCCCAGCCGGAGCCCTGGCCGCGGGTGTCCATGACGAGGTGCGCGTAGCCCGCGGCGGCGGGGCCCAGGTGGTCGTGCGCCAGCCCGCGCCCGCCGCCGTAGCCGACGAACTCGACGACGGCGGGCAGCGGTCCGTCGGCCGCGGCGTCGTGGCGCGCGGGCCGGGTCAGCCACGCCTTGACCGGCTGCCCGTCGAAGCCCGGGAACGTCACGTCGTCCACCACGAGCTCCGTGAGGCCGGTGTCCGCCCGCTCCAGCGTCGGGCCGTCGTCGTGCGCGCGGGACTCGACGAGGGTCTGCGACCAGAACGCGTCGAAGTCGGCGGGCTCGTCGATCTCGGGCACGTACGTCTCGAGCTCGGCGACGGGCAGGTCGAACTGGGCCATCGGGTTCCTCCGGGGACTTCCTGCGGGACCTCCCGCAGCGGTGCGGTGTCGGGCTGCACTGTAGCCGGGACGGCCGGGGCCGAGGGAGAACGCTTCCCTTCCCGGACGTCTACGCTGCAACCACTCGGACGGGCGAGGTGAGGACACGGTGCGACGCGGGACCAACCTGCCGCGGGTGGGCGACTTCAACCAGATGGTCGTGCTCGACCAGGTGCGGCGGGCGTCCGGCGGCACGAGCCGCAGCGAGCTCGCGGCGAGCTCCGGGCTGTCCCTCCAGGCGGTGTCGAACATCGTGGCGCGGCTCATCGCGCTGGGGTACGTCGTCGAGGGGGAGCGCCGGGCCGAGGGCCGGGGCAAGCCCCGCACCATGCTCTACCTCGAGCCGCAGGGCGCGTTCGCGCTGGGCGTGCACATCGACCCGGTGGTGGTGACGTCGGTGCTCGTGGACCTCGACGGCCGCACCGTGGAGAAGGTCGTCGAGCCGACGCCGGCCGGCCCCGGGGCGGTGGCCGAGGCCGTCGCCGCGGCGGCCGCCGCGATGCTCGAGCGGGCCGGCGTCGACCGCTCCGCCGTCCTCGGGCTGGGGGTGGCGGCGCCGGGGCCGGTGGACCTCGCCGCCGGCACGGTGATCCGCCCGCCGCTCCTGGACGGCTGGGAGGAGGTGCCGGTGCGCGACCTGCTGGCCGCCGCGACGGGGTTCGACGTCGTGCTGGACAAGGACGTCTCGGCGGCGATGGTGGCGGAGCTCTGGCGCGGCAACCGGATGCTGCGCGGCACGTCCCTCTTCTTCTACACGGGCTTCGGCGTCGCCGTCGCGGTGGCGCACGACGGCGAGCTCCTCGCGGGGTCGTCGCGCAACGCCGGTGAGGTCGGCCACCTGGTGGTCGACAACGACGGCCCGCTGTGCGGCTGCGGCCAGCGGGGGTGCATCGGCGTCTCCGCCGCCCCCGCGACGCTGGTGGCCGAGGCCGTCGCGGGCGGCGTGCTTCCCCCGGGCACCCCGGCGTCGACGCCGGCCGAGCTCGACGCGGCCCTCACGACGCTGTGCCGGGCCGCCGCGGACGGCGACGCGGTCGCCGCGGGGATCCTCGCGACGTCCGCGCGGCGGGTCGCGCGCGGGATCACCGTGGTGGCCGACCTCGTGGACGCGGAGGTCGTCGTCTTCGGCGGCCCGGCGTGGGCGCGGCTGGCCCCCCACTACCTGCCCGTCGTGCGGCGGGAGCTCACGGTGCAGGCGACGTTGCGCGAGGTGCACGCCGTCGAGGTGCTGGGATCCGCCGTCGGCGACCACGTCGGCGCGGTGGGGGCGGCGAGCCTGGTGCTCGACGGGCTGTTCACGCCGCGTCCCTCCGGGCTCGTCGGCGGGGGCGCGGCGCGCGCTCTCGTGCGCCCGTAGCCCGCGGGCGCCCCACCGAGGACCGACCTCGAACCGCCGGGCCGGCATGCTTGACAGCAATAACTCAATTCGCTTGAGTTATTCGTGTCAGCCGGCCCGGCGTCGTCGGGCCACTCATGTGGGCAAAGGAGCAGCATGCGACTGGCACGACACCTCGCCGCGGGGACCGCGGTCACGGCGCTCGTCCTCACCCTCGGAGCCTGCGGCTCGGGGGGCGGCGAGGGGAGCAGCGGGGACGCGACGATCAAGATCGCGTACCAGAAGTTCGGGAACTTCACCCAGGCCGACGAGCTGTTCAAGGACGTCAAGGCCGAGTACGAGAAGGAGAACCCGGACGTCACGATCGAGCTCGTGCCGATCGAGGCCAGCCAGAACGACTACTTCACGAAGCTCGCGCTCATGAACCGCGCGCCCGGGACGGCGCCCGACCTCATGTACGAGGACACGTTCATGATCAAGTCGGACGTCGAGGCGGGGTACCTGCTGCCGATGGACGACTACCTCGCCGAGTGGGACGACTGGGGCCAGTTCGTCGACCAGGCCAAGCAGGCCGGGCTGGGCGACGACGGCAAGACCTACGGCGTCCCCATGGGCACGGACACGCGCGGGCTGTGGTTCAACAAGGAGGTGCTCGCGAAGGCGGGGCTGCCCGAGGACTGGGCCCCGAAGACCTGGGACGAGCTCCTCGAGGCCGCCCGGGCGATCAAGAAGGCGGACCCGGAGGTCATCCCGCTCAACGTCTACTCGGGCAAGCCGATGGGCGAGGGCTCCACCATGCAGGGCTTCGAGATGCTGCTGTACGGCACGGGCGGCACGCTCTACGACACCGGCGCGTCGAAGTGGATCGTCGGGTCGCAGGAGTTCGTCGACTCGCTCGACTTCATCAAGACGATCTACACCGAGGGACTCGCGCCGACGCCGCAGCAGGCGCTCGACCCGAACGTCGGCAACACGGTCTCGGCCGAGTGGCTCCCGAAGGGCAAGCTCGGCATCTCCCTCGACGGGTCCTGGATGCCCGGCACCTGGCTCGAGGCGGGCACGGCGCCCTGGCCCGAGTGGACCGACGTCATGGGCACGGCCGCGATGCCCACCCAGGACGGCCAGGCCCCCGGCGCGGTGAGCATGTCGGGCGGCTGGACGATGGCGATCGGCTCCGGGTCGAAGAACCCCGACGTGGCGTTCGACGTCATCACCCACGCGCTCGACAAGGAGAACTCGCTGCGGTACGCGATCGACAACAGCCAGATCGCGGTGCGCACCGACGTCGCCGAGGAGCCCTCGTACTCCGAGGCGAACCCGACGGTGCCGTTCTTCTCCGACCTCGTCGAGGTGACGAACTTCCGCCCCGCCACCTCCGACTACGCGCAGATCTCCAACGCGATCCAGGTGGCGATGGAGTCGGTCATGACCGGGCAGCAGACCCCGGAGGAGGCCGCGGCCGTGTACGACAAGGCCGTGATCGCCCAGGTCGGCGAAGAGAACACGACGAACGGCTGACGACGTGACCGCCACCCTCGCCCCCGCCCCCGTCGGCGGGCCGGGGGCGGGGCCGTCGCCGGTGCGGCGCGCGCACGCGCGCCGCACCGCCGGCCGCCTCGTCCCAATGCTGCCCGCCGTCGCCCTGCTCGCGCTGTTCATGCTCGGCCCCGTCGTGTGGTCGTTCTACGGGTCGTTCACCAACGCGGCCCTCACCGGCCCGAACGCCCTGGCCCCCGAGTGGGTCGGACTGGACAACTACGTCGCGCTGCTCGCCGACCCCGACTTCCCGAAGGCCCTGTGGCTCACGGTGCTGTTCGTCATCGCGTCCGCGGTGATCGGGCAGAACGTGGCCGGCCTCGGCCTCGCGATGCTCATGCGCTCCGCGCTCAGGCCCGTGCGGGCCGTCGTCTCGACGCTCGTCGTGACGGCGTGGGTGCTGCCCGAGATCGTCGCCGCCTTCGCCGCCTACGCGTTCTTCCACGCCGACGGCACGCTCAACTCGCTGCTGGCGGGCGTGGGGGTCACCGGCCCCGACTGGCTCTTCGAGTACCCGATGCTCGCCGTCATCCTCGCCAACGTCTGGCGGGGCACGGCGTTCTCGATGATGGTCTACTCCGCCGCGATCGCGGAGGTGCCGCCGGAGATCACCGAGGCCGCGACGGTCGACGGGGCGAACGCTGCCCAGCGCCTGGTGTGGGTCACGCTGCCCACGATCCGGCGCAGCATCTCGACCAACCTCATGCTCACGACGCTGCAGACGCTGTCCGTGTTCACCCTCATCTACGTGATGACGGGCGGCGGCCCTGGCACCGACAGCTCCACGCTGCCGATCCTCGCCTACCAGGAGGCGTTCAAGTTCGCCCAGGTCGGCTACGGCACGGCGATCGCGACCGTGATGCTGGTGATCGGCGCCGTCTTCTCCGTCGTGTACATCCGCAGCCTGAAGCCGGAGGTCGACTGATGGCCCAGACCGCAGCCCCCGCGTCCGTCCCTTCCCCCGTGCCCGACGTCGCCGGCGCGCCCCCCGCACGACGGCGGGCGACGCCGTCGGTCGCCGCCCCCGGGCCGCGCGCCGCGCGCGTGCTGTCGAACGTCGTGCTGGTCGTCGTGGGGCTGTGCTTCCTGCTGCCGCTCGGCTGGATCGTGCTGGCGTCGCTGGACCCGAGCGCCACGCTCGCCGTCCGGCTGCCCGAGACGTTCACGCTCGAGAACTTCACGGCCGTCATGACCCCCGAGCAGACGTGGGTGCCGCTGGCGAACGCGTTCGTGCTGTCCGCGGGCACCGGGCTCATCACCGTGGTCGCGTCCGTGCTGGCGGCGTACCCGCTGTCGCGCTACCGGATGCGCTTCAACAAGCCGTTCCTGTACGCCGTGCTGTTCGGCACCTGCCTGCCGATCACGGCGATGATGGTGCCGGTCTACTCGCTGTTCGTGCGGCTCAACCTGCTCGACTCGCTGGCCGGCACCACGTTCTTCATGGCCGCGACGTCGCTGCCGATGGCGATCTGGATGACCAAGAACTTCATGGACTCCGTGCCGATCTCCCTCGAGGAGGCGGCGTGGACCGACGGTGCGTCGGCAATGACCACGCTGCGCACCATCGTGCTGCCGCTCATGCGGCCCGGCATCGCCGTCGTCTTCATCTTCGTGTTCATCCAGGCGTGGGGGAACTTCTTCGTCCCCTTCGTGCTGCTGCTGACCCCGGAGAAGCAGCCGGCGGCCGTGAGCATCTTCGCGTTCTTCGGCCAGTACGGCTCGGTCGCCTACGGCCAGCTCGCGGCCTACTCGATGCTCTACGCCCTGCCCGCCGTCGGCCTGTACGTGCTCGTCTCGCGGCTGTCCGGCGGCTCGTTCGCGCTCGCCGGCGCCGTCAAGGGCTGACCGAGCCCCGTTCCACCGCCCGCACCGTCACCAGGAGCCTGATCCATGCACGACACCACCGCCCGCACCACCGCGCGCCTCGAGCGGTTCACCCGCGACTGGCTGGAGCCCGCCGTCCTGCGCGAGACCCGGCCGCTCGACGTCGCGGCGTGGACCGTCGGCGGGGAGCCCGTGCCCTTCGCCGACGCGGTCGCGGCGACGTACGCGCCGTTCGCCCTCGGGAGCCCCTGGGGGCGGCCGTGGGACACGACGTGGTTCCACGTGACCGGAGCCGTCCCGGCCGAGTGGTCCGGCGACGCGGCGCCCGCGGGCACGCGTGTCGAGCTCGTCGTCGACCTGGGCTTCACCGGCGCCGGCCCGGGCTTCCAGGCCGAGGGCACCGCGTGGACCCCCGACGGTCGCATCGTCAAGGCCGTCGAGCCGCGCAACCAGCACGTGCCGCTCGTCGCGGGGCAGGCGCTCGACGCCGACGGCCGCGTCGACCTCTACGTCGAGGCCGCCGCCAACCCCGACGTGCCGGGCGGCGCCTGGACCCGGCCCACGCCGATGGGCGCCTGGGAGACGTCCGGACCCGACCCGATCTACGCGCTGCGGACGATGCACGTCGCGCTCGTCGACGAGACGGCCTGGGAGCTGCTGCAGGACGTGCGCGCCCTGCACGGCCTGGTGCGGGTGCTGCCCGGCACGAGCCCCCGCGCGGCCGAGGTGCTGCGTGCGCTGGAGGACATGCTCGACGCCGTCGACCCCGACGACCTCGCCGGCACCGCCGCCGCGGGTCGTGCGGCCATCGCGCCGGCCCTGGCCGCCCCGGCCACGGCGTCGGCGCACCGCGTGCACGCCGTCGGCCACGCCCACATCGACTCCGCGTGGCTGTGGCCCACCCGCGAGACGGTGCGCAAGTGCGCGCGCACGTTCTCCAACGTGCTGTCGCTCATGGACGAGGACCCGGACGTGCGGTTCGCGTGCTCGTCGGCGCAGCAGTACTCGTGGGTCCAGGAGCACTTCCCGGAGCTGTTCGAGCGGATCCGCGAGCGCGTGCGCGAGGGCCGGTTCGTGCCCGTGGGCGGCATGTGGGTGGAGTCCGACACGAACATGCCGGGCGGCGAGGCGCTGGCCCGCCAGCTCGTGGCCGGCAAGCGGTACTTCATCGAGGAGCTGGGCGTGGAGCCGAAGGAGGTCTGGCTGCCGGACTCCTTCGGGTACACGGCCGCCCTGCCGCAGCTCGCCCGGCTGGCGGGCAGCGACAACTTCCTCACGCAGAAGATCTCGTGGAACGACACCAACCGGATGCCGCACCACACGTTCTGGTGGGAGGGCATCGACGGGTCGCGCGTCTTCACGCACTTCCCGCCGGTCGACACGTACAACTCCGACCTGTCGGCGGAGGAGCTCGACCGCGCCGAGCGGCAGTACGCCGAGAAGGGCCGCGCCAACACGTCGCTCGTGCCGTTCGGTTACGGCGACGGCGGCGGCGGCCCCACCCGCGAGATGGTCGCGGCCGCGCGGCGCACCCACGACCTGGAGGGGTCGCCGCGGGTGGAGCTGTCCGACTCGCAGACCTTCTTCGACGCGGCCCGGGCGGAGTACGCGGACCCGGCCACGTGGACGGGGGAGATGTACCTCGAGTACCACCGCGGCACCTACACGTCGCAGGCCCGCACCAAGCGCGGCAACCGGCGCAGCGAGCACCTGCTGCGCGAGGCCGAGCTGTGGGCCGCGACCGCGGCCGTGCGGACCGGCGCCGACTTCCCGGCCGCGCGGCTGCAGCGGCTCTGGCGCACGGTGCTGCTGCAGCAGTTCCACGACATCCTGCCGGGGTCGTCCATCGCCTGGGTGCACCGCGAGGCCGAGCGGAACTACGCCGAGGTCGCCCGTGAGCTCGAGGAGATCGTCGCCGAGGCGTTGCGGGCGCTGATCGGGGAGGGTGACCGGACGGTGGCCGCGAACGCCGGGCCGTTCGCGCGCGACGGCGTCGCCGCGCTCGGCGCCGCGGCCCTCGACGCCCCGCGCGGCGCGGGCACCGTGGCACCGGTGGCCGACGGCGACGGCTGGGTGCTGGAGAACGACCTGGTGCGCGTCGTCGTCGACCCGGACGGGCACGTCGTCTCGGCGGTCGACCGGGCGAGCGGGCGCGAGGCGGTGCTGCCCGGCGCGAAGGCGAACCTGCTCCAGCTGCACCGCGACGTCCCCAACGAGTGGGAGGCGTGGGACATCGACGAGCACTACCGGCGCGCCACCACCGACCTCGTCGCGGCGGTGAAGGCCGAGGTGGCCGAGGGTGCGTCCGGGCCGGTCGTGCGCGTGCTGCGGGAGTTCGGCTCCTCGCGCGTCGAGCAGGACCTCGCGCTCCCCGTCGACGGGCGCGGGCTGCGCATCACGACCCGCGTCGACTGGCACGAGCGGCAGAAGCTGCTCAAGCTCGCGTTCCCGCTCGACGTGCGGGCCGAGCGCGCGACGTCGGAGATCCAGTTCGGGCACGTGCACCGGCCCACGCACGTCAACACCTCCTGGGACCACGCGCGGTTCGAGACCGTCGCGCACCGGTGGGTGCACGTGGGGGAGCCCGGCTTCGGCGTGGCCGTCGCGAACGACTCGACCTACGGGCACGACATCACCCGCACCCGGGCCGACGACGCGACCGACGCGCAGGGCGCCCGCGGTACCACCGTGCGCCTCTCGCTGCTGCGCGCGCCGAAGTTCCCCGACCCCGACGCGGACCAGGGCGAGCACGAGCTGACCTGCGAGCTGGTCGTCGGCGCCGGCATCGACGACGCCGTGCGCCACGGCTACGCGCTCAACCTGCCCGAGCGCGTCGTCACCGGCGACCACGGCGTCGAGCCGCTGGTCACCGTCGACGACGACGCGGTCGTCGTCGAGGCGGTCAAGCTGGCCGAGGACGGCAGCGGCGACGTCGTCGTGCGGCTCTACGAGAGCCGGGGCGGGCGTGCGCGGGCGCGCGTCACGCCGGCGTTCGCGCACGCGTCCGTCGAGGTGACCGACCTGCTCGAGCGCCCGCTGGCGGGCGCGGCCGGCGCCCCCGCGCGCGACGGCGACGCCGTGCTGCTGGAGATGACGCCGTTCCAGGTGGTCACGCTGCGCGTGCGGCGCTGACCGCCCGGCGCGCGATCCGTCGCGGTGTCCGGCCGCACACCGTGACGGATCGCGTGCCCGCTTGGCGACTACCCTCGTCGGGTGGCACATCTCCTCGGCGCGGACGGCATCGCGCTGACCATCGGCACCCGCACCCTCCTGCGCGACGTCTCGCTCGGGCTCGACGACGGCGACCGCATCGGCGTCGTCGGCCCCAACGGGGCCGGCAAGTCGACCCTGCTGCGTCTGCTCGCGGGCACGCAGGCCCCCGACGCCGGGCGCGTCACCCGGGTGGGCGGCTCGCGCCTCGGCATGCTCGTCCAGCGCGACGTGGACGACGACGCGGCGACGATCCGCGACCTCGTGCACGGCGACGACGCGACGCACGAGTGGGCGTCCGACGCGCGCATCCGCAACGTGCACGCCGGCCTGCTGGCCGACCTCGACCTGGACCAGCCGGCGTCGACCCTCTCCGGCGGGCAGCGGCGTCGCGTGGCGCTCGCGGCCCTGCTCGTCGAGGACCCGGACGTCCTGCTCCTCGACGAGCCCACCAACCACCTCGACGTCGAGGGCGTCGCCTGGCTGGCCGAGCACCTCGCCGCTCGCTACGGCCGGCCGGGCGCCACGGGCGCGCTCGTCGTCGTCACCCACGACCGCTGGTTCCTCGACGCGGTCTGCTCGCGCACGTGGGAGGTGCGGGGCGACGGCTCCGGCGGCGTCGACGGGTACGACGGCGGGTACGCGGCCTACATCCTGGCGCGCGCCGAGCGCGCCCGGCAGGCCGCCACCGCGGCCGAGAAGCGCAACAACCTGCTGCGCAAGGAGCTCGCCTGGCTCAAGCGCGGCGCGCCCGCCCGCACCTCCAAGCCGAAGTTCCGCCTCGACGCCGCGGCCGCGCTCATCGACGACGAGCCGCCGCCGCGCGACACCCTCGAGCTCACCCAGATGGCCACCCGCCGGCTGGGCAAGGACGTGCTCGACCTCGAGGACGTCACCGTCGCCGTCCCCGCGCGGGACGGCCACGAGGCCGGGCCGCGCGACGCGGCCGGGCGGCGCGTGCTGCTCGACGACGTCACGTGGCGCCTCGGCCCCGGCGACCGGTACGGCGTCGTCGGCGTGAACGGCGCGGGCAAGACGACGCTGCTCTCGCTGCTCGCCGGGCGGCGCGAGCCCGACTCCGGTCGGGTGCGGCGCGGCAAGACGGTGCACGTCGCGGAGCTCACCCAGGACGTCGGCGAGCTCGACGACGTCGGGCACCTCACCGCCGTGCAGGTCGTGGACCGCGAGAAGCGCACCGTCGTCGTCGACGGCAAGGAGCTCACCGCCGGGCAGCTCACCGAGCGTCTCGGCTTCACCCGCGAGCGGGCGCACACCATCGTGCGCGACCTGTCCGGAGGCGAGCGGCGGCGCCTCCAGCTGCTGCGACTGCTCGTCTCGGAGCCGAACGTGCTGCTGCTCGACGAGCCCACGAACGACCTGGACACCGACACCCTCGCCGCCGTCGAGGACCTGCTCGACGGGTGGCCCGGCACGCTGATCGTCGTCTCCCACGACCGATACCTGCTGGAGCGGGTGTGCGACCGGCAGTGGGCGCTGCTCGGCGACGGCGCGCTGCGGGACCTGCCGGGCGGCGTGGAGCAGTACCTCCAGCTGCGCCGGGCGGGCACCTCGGGCCCGTCGGCGGACGCCGCCTCACCGGGCGCCCCGCCGGCCGCGGCCGGGACCGCCGGTTCCGCGGCGCGACCTGCGACGACGCCGCCCGGGGCCTCCGCGGCGGAGGTGCGGGCCGCCAAGAAGGAAATCTCACGGATTGAGCGGAGGTTGGCTCGGATCGCGGACGAGGAGAACACTCTGCACGAGCAGATCGCCGCCGACCCGACGGACTACACCGCGGTGGCGGCCCTCGACGAGCGCCTCCGGGAGCTCGGCGCCGAGAAGGAGGAGCTCGAGATGGCCTGGTTGGAGTCCGCCGAGGTGGCCGGATGATCGCCCCATGAACGACCCAGTGCTGGACGACGTCGACCGGGCGCTCGTGCGCGCGCTGCGCGAGGACGGGCGCGCGACGCTGGCGGCGCTCGCGGGCGTGACGGGGCTGTCGCAGTCCGCCGTGCAGGCGCGGGTGCGCAAGCTGGAGGCGCGGCGGGTGATCACCGGCTACCGCGCCGTCGTCGACCCCGACGCCGTCGGGCTGCCGATCGCGGCGTACGTCGAGATCACGCCGCTGGACCAGTCGCAGGCCGACGACGCCCCCGAGCGGCTGCGCGACGTCCCGGGCATCGAGGCCTGCTGGTCCGTCGCGGGCAACGCGAACTATCTGCTGCTGGTGCGGGTGTCCTCGCCGTCGGCGCTGGAGGACCTGCTCGGCGTCATCCGGCGGGAGGCGAGCGTGTCCACGCGCTCCACCGTGGTGCTCCGGACGTACTTCGAGGGACGGCCGCTGGCGCACTGACAAGATTTCTTACGGTCATGCTCTGGTTCGGCAGGAAGTTCTCCTCTACCGTCAGGGTATGACCGAGACAATCTCTCAGCGCACAGCCTCCAGCGTCGGCGGCTCGATCGAGGCCACCGCCGTCCTCGAGTCGCTGCGCGAGCACCTGCTCGTCGACGGCTTCGACCTCGTGCTCGACCTCGACCGCTCGCACGGATCGACCCTCGTCGACGCCCGTGACGGCCGCGAGTGGACCGACCTGTTCACCTTCTTCGCCTCCAACCCCCTGGGGATGAACCACCCCGCCCTGTTCCGCGACCCGCTGTTCCGCGAGGAGCTCACCCGCGCCGCGATCAACAAGCCGTCCAACTCCGACGTCTACACCGTCGAGCTCGCCCGGTTCGTCGACACCTTCGCCCGCGTGCTCGGCGACCCCGCGCTGCCGCACCTCTTCTTCGTCGACGGCGGCGCCCTCGCCGTCGAGAACGCGCTCAAGGTCGCGTTCGACTGGAAGTCGCGGCACAACGAGGCGCACGGCCGCTCGCCGGAGCTGGGCACCCGGGTGCTGCACCTGCAGCACGCCTTCCACGGCCGCTCCGGCTACACCATGTCCCTCACCAACACCGAGCCCGGCAAGGTCGCCCGCTTCCCCAAGTTCGACTGGCCGCGCATCTCCTCGCCGTACCCCGGGCACGACGCCGACGGCACCCCGCGCGACGTCGAGGCCCTCGAGGCGCAGGCGCTCGCCGAGGCACGCGCCGCCTTCGAGGCCCACCCGCACGACATCGCCTGCTTCGTCGCCGAGCCCGTCCAGGGGGAGGGCGGCGACCACCACCTGCGCGCCGAGTTCCTCCAGGCGATGCAGGCCCTGTGCCGCGAGCACGACGCCCTGTTCATCCTCGACGAGGTGCAGACCGGCGTCGGCATGGCCGGCACCGCCTGGGCCTACCAGCAGCTCGGCGTGCAGCCCGACGTCGTCGCCTTCGGCAAGAAGGCCCAGGTGTGCGGCGTCATGGCCGGCGGCCGCGTCGACGAGATCGACGACAACGTCTTCCACGTGTCCTCGCGCATCAACTCCACCTGGGGCGGCAACCTCGCCGACATGGTCCGCTCGCGCCGCATCCTCGAGGTGATCGAGGCCGAGGGGCTGATCGAGCGCGCCGCGCGCGTCGGTGCGGGCCTGCTGTCGCGGCTCGAAGCGCTGGCGGCCGCGCACCCCGGCGTCGTCACCGACCCCCGCGGCCGCGGGCTCATGTGCGCCGTCTCCCTGCCGTCGCGGGACGTGCGCGACGCCGTCCTCGCCGGCCTGCACGCCCAGGGGTTCCTGATCCTCGGGTGCGGGGAGCGGTCCGTGCGGTTCCGGCCGGCGCTGACCGTCGACGAGTCGGTGCTGGATGCCGCCGTCGCGGCTCTCGGTCGTGTGGTGGCGCGAGTCTGATCGTCGGCCGACACCATGCTCCGGTTGACGGCCGGGCGGGGGTTCGCGCGCACGGTAGCGTTCACGGGCGCCAGGGCGCCCTCCACTTCGGGACGTCTACTACCG
>NZ_JBHTVC010000080.1:0-19698 GCF_042793275.1 Isoptericola sp. NPDC056578 | reverse complement strand
GGGCGTCCGCCCCGCGCTCGTCGCGTGTCCGTCGTCCTCCGCCGTCAGGCGACGACAGCCTGGAGTGCCTCACCCAGCTCGGTCGCCTCGGTGGCGTTCAGCTCCACGACCAGACGGCCGCCACCCTCGAGCGGGACCCGCATGACGATGCCGCGTCCTTCCTTGGTGACCTCCAGCGGCCCGTCGCCCGTCCGCGGCTTCATCGCAGCCATCTGTGGCTCTCCATTCCGTTGTCCGGTTCCTCGGCCTGCCCCCTGCCCGCGGCCCGCCGGTCGGCGGGGGCGAGACGAGGCGCGCCCCACCATTCTAGGTCAGAACCCACCCCTGACTTCCACACCCCGGACGTCAGAGGTCGACAGGCGAGACCCGGCGAGACCCTGCCAGGTCAGGGCGCGTCAGCCGAGGCCGCGCGCCGCCGCGTGCGGCGGGGCCTCGTCGCGGACGACCGCGACCAGGTCGAGCACCCGCCGGGTGGCGACGACGTCGTGGGCACGGAAGACGGTGGCGCCCTCCCAGGCGGCGAGCGCGGTGGCGGCGAGGGTGCCCTCGAGCCGCTCGTCCGGGGCCAGCCCCAGCGTCTCCCCGACGAAGTCCTTGCGGCTCAGCGCCATGAGGAGCGGGTACCCGAGCCCCGCGAGCGCGGCGGTGCGGCGCAGGAGGTGCAGCGACTGCCAGGTGTTCTTGCCGAAGTCGTGCGTGGGGTCCACGAGCACCGACCGCGGCGGGACGCCGCAGGCGACCGCCCGCGCGGCGGCCGCGCGCAGCGTCGCGACGACGTCGTCCAGGACGCCGTCGCGCGGGTCCGCGCCCCGCCCGGCACCGGTGCCGGGCGGGTACTCGACCCGGTACGGGTCGGTGCGCGGCACCGCCCCGCCCGTGTGCGAGCACACGACCCCGACCCCCGCCTCGCCGGCCACCTCGACGAGCGCGGGGTCGTGGCCCGCCCAGGTGTCGTTGACGAGGTCCGCCCCGGCCGCCACGACCTCGCGGGCGACGCCGGAGCGCCAGGTGTCGACCGACACGAGCAGGTCGGGCAGCTCCTCGCGCAGCCGCGCGACGAACGGCGCCACGCGGCCGATCTCCTCCGCCTCGTCGACCTCCGGCCCGACGCCGGCACGCACCCCGCCGACGTCGAGGATCTGCGCGCCGTCCGCCCACGCCTGGTGCGCCGCGTCGAGCGCGGCGCCGTCGTCGGGCCGGCGGGCCGGGGCGTAGAAGGAGTCCGTGGTGCGGTTGACGATCGCCATCACCACGGGCCGCAGCACCCCGTCGGGGCCGCGGCCGACCTCGCGCCCCCGCAGCACCAGCGACGTCCCCGCCGCCGGCACGCCGGACGGGCACGGGCCGGCGGCCGTCACGAGGCGTCGGCCGCGTCGCCCGCCGCCTCCTGGTCCTCGACGAGGTCGTCCAGCGCCTCGCGCTCCGAGGCCGCCAGGGCACGCCCCCGCTCGATGACGTACTGCACCGCCTCGGACGGCGAGTCGGTGAGGTGCAGCAGGTCGAGGTCGGCGCGGCCGATCATGCCGCGGTCCGCGACGGCGGTGCGCAACCACTCCAGCAGCCCGCCCCAGTAGTCGGAGCCGACCAGGACGATCGGGAACTCGGTCACCTTGTGGGTCTGCACGAGGGTGAGGGCCTCGAACAGCTCGTCGAAGGTGCCGAAGCCGCCCGGCAGCACGATGAAGCCCTGGGCGTACTTGACGAACATCGTCTTGCGGGCGAAGAAGTAGCGGAAGTTCACGCCGAGGTTCACGTGCTCGTTCATGCCCTGCTCGAAGGGCAGCTCGATCCCGAGCCCGATGGACGTGCCGCCCGCGTGGTGCGCGCCCTCGTTGGCCGCCGCCATGATCCCCGGGCCGCCGCCGGTCATCACCGCGTAGCCGGCCTCGGCGAGCAGCCGCCCGACCTCGACGGCGAGGGCGTGGTCGGGGTGGTCGGGGGACGTCCGGGCGGACCCGAACACCGACACGGCGGGCCCCACCTCGGCGAGGGCGCCGAAGCCCTCGACGAACTCCGACTGGATCCGCATCACGCGCCAGGGGTCGGAGTGCACCCAGTCGGAGTCGCCGCCGCCGGAGAGGAGCCGCTGGTCGGTGGTCTGGGCCGGGATCTCCTTGCCCCGCAGGAGCACCGGCCCCTTGCGGTAGCCCCGGCCCTTCTCGGGCACCCCGTCGTCGCCGCGCTCGGGTCCGTGGCCGGTGGGGGAGGTCGTCGCTCGCGTCATGCCTCGAGACTATCCACGCCACCCGCGGGCGCGCCGAGGAGCCAGCCGCGCAGGGCGTCACGACCCACCGCGAGCCGGGCCACGGGAAGGCGCTCGTCGTCCTTGTGCGCCAGGACCGGGTCCCCCGGGCCGAAGTTCACGGCGGGGATGCCGAGCTCGGCGAACCGCGCGACGTCGGTCCAGCCGTACTTCGGCGTCGGCGCGGTGCCGGTCGCGGCCCGCACCGCCGCGGCGAAGTCCGCCACCAGTGGGTCGTCCAGGCCGGGGCGGGCTCCGGGCGCGGCGTCCGTGACGACCACCTCGAAGCCCTCGAAGAGCTCGCGCACGTGCGCCTCCGCCTCGGCCACGCCCTGCGACGGCGCGAAGCGGTAGTTCACCGTGACGGTGCAGGCGTCCGGCACCACGTTGCCCGCGATGCCGCCCCGGATGCCGACGGCGCCCAGGCTCTCGCGGTACACCAGCCCGTCCACCTCGACCTCGCGCGCCTCGTAGGCTGCCAGGCGGTCGAGCACCGGCGCCGCCGCGTGGATCGCGTTCACGCCCGCCCAGGCGCGCGCCGAGTGGGCGGCGACCCCGTGGGTGCGGACCTCGACGCGGAGCGTCCCGTTGCAGCCGCCCTCGATGCCGTTGTTGCTCGACTCGCCCAGGATCGCGACGTCCCCCGCGAGCGCCTCCGGATGGTGGCGCACCAGCCGGCCCAGCCCGCTGAGCGACGCCTCGACCTCCTCGTGGTCGTAGAAGACGTACGTGAGGTCGTGGGCGGGCTCGCGGCCCGGCCGACCCAGCTCGACGGCGAGCGCGAGCATGATCGCCACGCCGCCCTTCATGTCCACGGTGCCGCGGCCCCACAGCTCCACGGTGCCGTCCGCCGCCGTCTCGAGGCGCGTCGGGAGGTTCGGCGGGTCGGTCAGCGGCACCGTGTCCAGGTGTCCGGCGAGCACCACGCGCCGCGGACGGCCCAGGCGGGTCCGGGCGACCAGGGCGTCGCCGTCGCGCAGCACGTCGAGGTGCGGCTGGGCGCGCAGCACCCGCTCGACGGCGTCCGCGAGCGCGGCCTCGTCCCCCGAGACCGACGGGACGTCGCAGATCGCGGCCAGCAGGTCCACGAGGTCCGACGAGGCCACCGTCGCCGGGTCCAGCAGGGTGTCCAGCAGCGCGTCGAGCCGGGAGGCGACGTGAAGGTCCAGGTGGGGGTCGGGAGAAGGGGCTGTGCGGTCCGTGGTCACGCGCACCATCGTGGCAGACACCCCGACTACGCTGGTCCGCATGACGACGCCTGCCACCTCCCGCCCCGCCTGGGGCCTCGGTCTCGCCACGGTCGCCGACGACGGCACGACCCTCGACGTCTGGTACCCCGCGCCCGTGCTGGGTGCGCCGCCGGAGACCGACGTCGACATCCCGGCCGAGCTCGACGCCCTCACCGAGCGGGACGACGCGCGGCGCGTGGACGTCGTCGTCGTGCGCACCGTGATCGACCTCGACGCCGCACCGCAGGACACCCGGGACGCGTACCTGCGCCTGCACCTGCTCTCCCACCGGCTGGTCCAGCCCCACGGCCTCAACCTGGACGGCCTCTTCGGCGTCCTGACCAACGTGGTGTGGACGTCGCACGGCCCGTGCGCCGTCGAGGGCTTCGAGGCCACCCGCCTGCGCCTGCGCGCCGACACGGGCCGCGCCGTCACGGTGTACGGGATCGACAAGTTCCCCCGCATGGTCGACTACGTCGTGCCCGCGGGCGTGCGGGTCGCCGACGCCGACCGCGTGCGCCTCGGCGCACACCTCGCGGCGGGCACCACGGTGATGCACGAGGGCTTCGTGAACTTCAACGCCGGCACGCTCGGCGCCTCCATGGTCGAGGGCCGCATCTCTGCCGGGGTCGTCGTGGGCGACGGGTCCGACGTCGGCGGCGGCGCGTCGATCATGGGCACCCTCTCCGGCGGCGGCAAGGAGGTCATCCGCGTGGGCGAGCGGTCGCTGCTCGGCGCGAACGCCGGCCTCGGCATCCCGCTCGGCGACGACTGCGTCGTCGAGGCCGGCCTCTACCTCACCGCGGGCACCAAGGTCACCGTGCTCGGCGAGATGGGCGCCGACGGCGACCCGCTGGTGGTCAAGGCCCGCGACCTCGCCGGCCGCGACAACCTCCTGTTCCGCCGCAACTCGCGCACGGGCGCGGTCGAGGTCCTGGAGCGGGGCGGCGTGGGCATCGAGCTCAACGCCGCGCTGCACGCCAACTGAGGTGTCCGGGAGGCCGGGCCGGCGGAGGGGCCGGCGACGGGCGACCGGGGCGGCCCTCGCCGCGGTCCTCGTCGTCGGCGCCGGCGCGACCGCCGGCGTCGTGTGGATCCTCAACCGGGTCGACGCGCCCTCGGTGCAGCGGTGCGCGGCCGAGCTGGACGGCACGTCGTGGTACCTCACGCCGGTCCAGGCCGACAACGCCGCCCTGATCGTGGGCACGTCCGTGCAGCGCGGGCTGCCCGGCCGGGCGGCCACGATCGGGCTCGCGACGGCGCTCCAGGAGTCCCGGCTGGTCAACATCGACTACGGCGACCGCGACTCGGTGGGCCTCTTCCAGCAGCGCCCCTCGCAGGGGTGGGGCACCGTCGACGAGATCATGGACCCGGTCTACTCGACGGGGAGGTTCTACGACGGCCTGGTCGAGGTCGACGGCTACGAGGACCTGGAGGTCACCGTCGCCGCCCAGGCGGTGCAGCGCTCCGCGTTCCCCGAGGCGTACGCGCAGCACGAGACCCGGTCACGGGCCTGGGCGTCCGCGCTCACCGGCCACTCCCCCGGGGCGATCACGTGCGACCTGCCGCCCACCGAGGAGGACGACGCCCCGTCCGGCGCCGCCGCCAGGAAGGTGCTCGCCGAGCGGGCGGCGCGCGACCTCGGGCTGCCCGCCGACGCGCTGCGGGCCGACACGTCCGACGAAGACGTGAACGCCGTCGTCGTGGACGCCGCCGCCGTTCCGCTCGACGGCGAGCTCGCCACCTGGGCCGTCGCCCACTGGGCGGTCGCGACGGCCGCCGTCTCCGGGGCGCAGGAGGTGCGGGCCGGCGCACGGGCATGGGCCCGCGAGGACGGCGAGTGGTCCGTCGTGGACGACGACGCCGGCCGCCGGCCCGACGGCCAGGTGACGATCGTCCTGTCGTGATCGTCCTGGTCGCGGGCCGACGGCCGGCGGCGGTGCGGTGCGGTGGTGCGGTGCTGGGGCGGAGCCTCAGCGCTGCTCGAGCGGCACGTAATCGCGCTCGGTGGGACCGGTGTAGACCTGCCGCGGACGGCCGATCTTGGTCTGCGGGTCGTTCATCATCTCGCGCCACTGGGCGATCCAGCCGGGCATGCGGCCCAGAGCGAACAGCGGCGTGAACATGGCCGGGGAGAAGCCCATGGCCTTATAGATCAGCCCGGTGTAGAAGTCGACGTTCGGGTAGAGCTTGCGCTGGACGAAGTAGTCGTCGGACAGCGCGATCTCCTCGAGCCCCCGGGCGATGTCGAGGAGCTCGTCCTTGGCGCCGAGCTGGCCGAGCACGGCGTCCGCGTGCTTCTTCACGATCGCGGCGCGCGGGTCGTAGCTCTTGTAGACGCGGTGGCCGAAGCCCATGAGCCGGACGCCGGCCTCCTTGTTCTTGACCTTCTTCATAAAGGTCTCGACGGAGTCGTCGCCGCTGCGGATGCTCTCGAGCATCGTGAGGACGGCCTCGTTGGCGCCGCCGTGCGACGGGCCGGACAGCGCGTTGATCCCGGCGGCGACCGACGCGTACAGCGTCGCGTTCGACGAGCCGACGATGCGCACGGTGGACGTGGAGCAGTTCTGCTCGTGGTCCGCGTGCAGGATGAGGAGCTTGTCCATGGCGGACACGAGCACCGGGTCGGACTCCCACTGCTCGTAGGGCCGCGAGAACGTCATGCGCAGGAAGTCGTCGACGTAGCCGCGGGCGTAGTCCGGGTACATCAGCGGCTCGTCGCGCGTGGCGCGGTGCAGGTACGAGGTGATGGTACGGATCTTGGCGAGGATCAGCACGGTGGCGAGCTCGACCGCCTCCGGGTCGTGCGGGTCCAGCGACTCGGGGTAGTACGTCGCGAGCGCGTTGACCGCCGACGCCAGGATCGACATCGGGTGGCCGCCGCGCGGGAACGACGACAGGAAGGCGCGGAACCCCTCGGGCACCAGGGTGTGCCGGTTGACCCGCTCCTCGAACGCCGACAGCTCGGCCGGCGAGGGCAGCGCGCCGTGGATCAGCAGGTAGGCCACCTCGAGGAAGGTGGACGAGTCGGCGAGCTGCTCGATGGGGTACCCGCGGTAGCGCAGGATGCCCTGGTCGCCGTCGATGTACGTGATCTCCGACTGGCACGACGCGGTGTTCGTGAACCCGGGGTCGACCGTGACGAGCCCGGTGTCCTTCAGCAGGGACGACACGACGATGCCGTCGTTGCCCTCCGTGGCAGGGACGACGGGCAGCTGTCGAGCGGTACCGTCGACGACGAGCTCGACCGAGGCGGAGTCGCCCGTGGTGCCTGCGGCAGGCGTGGTGGACGTCATGTCTTCCTTCCGTGACGGGCCTGCCGACTCCCGACGACGGGACCGGTGGGCGCGTGACTCGTGACTCAGGGACGGGGGCGGCCCGGGGCACGCCGGCCGTGGCATCCTCCAGGGCTACCTCGGCCTGCGGTCGAACCTACCCCCCAACACCAAGGTGTTCCAATCCCTCACCCAGCCGCAGCCATCCACCGGGTCACAGATCTGTGATGCGCGCCACAGCCTCGGCCACGGAGCCGTCCGGCGCCGTGAGCGCGACGCGGACGTGCCGCCGCCCCGCGTCACCGTAGAACTCCCCCGGCCCGACCAGGATGCCCCGGCCGGCGAACCACGCCGCGAGGTCGCGCGACGTGGCACCTGCGAGCGGCGTCCCCTCGGCCGGGCGGGCCCACAGGTAGAGACCCGCCTCCGAGCCGTCCACGACGAAGCCCGCCGCCCCGAGCGCGCCGAGCAGAACGTCGCGGCGTCGGCGGTAGACCTCGCGCTGGGCCGCGACGTGCGCGTCGTCGCCGAGCGCGGCGGTCATCGCCGCCTGGACCGGTGCGGGCACGATCATGCCGAGGTGCTTGCGGGTGGCCAGGAGACCGGACACCAGGGCGGGGTCGCCGGCCACGAACGCGGCGCGGTACCCGGCCACGTTGGACTGCTTCGACAGCGAGTAGGCGACGAGCAGCCCCTCGGGGCTGCCCCCGGTCACGCGGGGGTCGAGCAGGCTCGGCACCCGCGAGACCCCGTCGTCGCCGACCCAGGCGTCGGCCCACGGCAGCTCGGCGTAGCACTCGTCGCCCACGACGACGGCGCCGATCTCCCGCGCCGCCTCGACGACGCGGCGCAGGTGCGCGACGTCGGCGACCTCGCCGGTCGGGTTGCCGGGCGAGTTCACCCACACCAGGCGCACGTCGCTGCGCCCCGCCCAGGCGTCGACGTCGTCCGTGGCCAGCGGCGTCGCTCCCGCCAGCCGCGCCCCGACGTCGTAGGTCGGGTACGCGACCGCCGGGTGCACGACGACGTCGCCCGGGCCCAGGTGCAGCAGCGAGGGCAGCAGGCCGACGAGCTCCTTGGAGCCGACCGTGGGCAGCACGGCCGACGGATCGAGCCCCGGCACGCCGCGGCGGCGCGCGAACCAGCCCGTCACGGCCTCCCGGAGCGCGGGCGTGCCGTGCGTCAGCGGGTAGCCGTGGGCGTCCGACGCCGCGGCGAGCGCGTCACGGACGACCTGCGGCGTCGGGTCGACGGGCGTGCCGATCGACAGATCCACGACGCCGCCGGGGTGGGCACGGGCGGTCGCCCGCACGTCGTCGAGCGTGTCCCAGGGGTAGGGCAGTCCGCCGAGGTCGGCGAACCCCATCAGGCCTGGGGCGGCAGGCCGGCGATCATGGGGTCGTCCTTCTCGATGAGCCCCATCTTCGCGGCGCCGCCCGGAGAGCCGAGGTCGTCGAAGAACTCGACGTTGGCCCGGTAGTAGTCCTTCCACTGCTCGGGGACGTCGTCCTCGTAGTAGATGGCCTCCACCGGGCACACCGGCTCGCAGGCGCCGCAGTCCACGCACTCGTCCGGGTGGATGTACAGGGAGCGCGAGCCCTCGTAGATGCAGTCCACGGGACACTCCTCGATGCACGCCTTGTCCTTGACGTCGACGCACGGCTGAGCGATCACGTAGGTCACTGCGGGCTACCTTCCAGGTGACGAGGGCGCGGTCCGGCGGGCGGGCTGCGGGTCTCGATGATTCGTCGTTGGTGCTTCTCCGGTGCTGACCGGGCGCGGGCGCAGCGCCCGCGCAGCCAACTCTAGTATCGCTGACGTGGTGCCTTCGCCGTCAGCCGTCCCACCTGCTGTCCCGTCCCCCGAGCCGCTGCCCGCGTGGCGCGAGCTGCCCGCGGGGACCCGCGTCGTCGTGCGGCGCCGGCTGACGCCCGCGGAGGCCGCCGGGAGCGAGGCCCGGTGGGCGGACGTCGTGGGGATTCTCACGGCGGCCGGGCCCGCCGGCCTGCGCGTGCGGCCCGACCGCTCCCCCGGCCTGCCGGAGGTCGCCGTCGCCGCCGCCGACGTCGAGGCCGTGAAGCCGGTCCCGCCGCGACGGCCGCGGCGCGGGCGGCCCGCCGAAGCCTGAGACCACGGCCCGGCGCCGCTCAGCGCGGCGCGCGCACCCGGACCGTGCCGTCGTCGACCCCCACGACGACGGCACCCGCCGTGCAGCGCGCCACCAGGGCGTCGACCACGCCGGCCGTCCACCCGTCGCCGACCGGCAGCCCCTCCTCCGGCCCGGCCGGGCGGGGACGGCCCCCCGCGCGGAGCTCACGGACGTCGTCGGCGGCGTGGAAGACCTCGTGCAGGGCGCCGTTGGTCTCCAGCGCGCCGATCACGACCTCGAGGTCGCGCACCACCTTGCGCAGCGCGGGCGCCACCCACGCGGCGTTCTCCGTGACCATCGCCTCCGTGCGGGTCGGGTCGGTGAGCGCCACCCGGGTGCCGTCGCGGAAGCTGCCGGCGGCGAGGCCCAGCGCGAGGTCGCGCACGGGCGCGCCCGCCACGGCGTTGAGGAGCTGGGTGGCCAGCACGTGCGGCACATGGCTCACCAGCGCGGCCGCCTCGTCGTGCCGGTCGTCGGTCACCACCGCGGCGGTGCCGGCCAGCGGGCCCGTCACCAGGCGCAGCACCTGCCCGAGGCGCCGGGGCTCGTCGGGCGCGGCGGCCCCCGGCTCGGCCACGGTCACGGCCCAGGGCGCCGCGTCGAGCAGGGCGGCGTCGGACGCGCCGAAGCCGCTGTGCTCGGTGCCGGCCATCGGGTGGGCCCCGACGTACCGGTCGCCCAGCCCCGCGGCGACGACCGCCGCACGCACCGGACCCTTGACCGAGCCCACGTCGGTCACGGTCGCGTCGCCGCCGGCGAGCAGCGGCGCGAGCTCCGCGGCCGTGGCGCGCACGGCGCGCAGCGGGACGGCGAGCACGACGACCTCCGGGTCCGCGGCGCACAGGGCCGCCAGGTCGTCGGCGACGCGCAGCCCGACGGCGCGCGCGTCGGCGCGCGTGCCGGCGTCGACGTCGGTCGCGACGACGTCCGCGCCGCGCGCGGCGAGCAGCCGCGCGAGCGACCCGCCGACCAGACCGAGGCCGACGACCCCGATCCGGCCGGCTCCCTCGCCGGTCACCACAGCAGGCCCCTCGCGACCGTGGCGTCGTCGTCCGCACCCAGCACGCTGCCCGTCGGCACGTGGTCGGGCAGCACGCCGTCGAGCCCCGGTCCGCCGGGCGCCACGGGGAACGCGCCGAGCACCTTGAGCGAGTCGCCCGCGCCGAGCAGGGCGGCGAAGAGGTCGCGGACCTGCGGTTCCCAGGGGGCGCCGTCGAGCGTCACGACGAACACGTACTGGCGCTCGCGGACCTTCAGCGGCCGCTCCACCAGGCTCGACATGTTCACGCCGCGCTCCGCGAACTCCGCCGTGACGCGCGCCAGCACGCCCGGTCCGGTGACCACCGGGGTCACGGCGACCATGGTGCGCCACGCCTCGGGGGCGGCGCCGTGCCCCGCCGCGCGGGCCGGCGCCCAGGCGGCCGTCGCGTCGTCCCGGCGGCACAGCACGACGAACCGCGTGCGCGCGCCGGCGAAGTCCTCCACCCCCGTCGCGAGGGTCTCCAGCCCGTAGAGCTCGCCGCACAGCCGGGGGCCGAACGCGACCTGGTGGTCGGCGAGGTCGCGGCACGCCGCCGCGTTCGACGACGCCGGCACGGGCAGCAGGCCCCGCTCCGCGACGAACCGCGTGCACTGCGCCAGGCCGTGCGGGTGCGCCGTCGCCTCGCGCAGGCCCGACGGGTCGGCATGCCCGGGTCGCACGAACGCATCGAACGAGATGTCCAGCACGACCTCGTCCACCGCGACCACGTCGGGGCTGCCCACCAGCGCGTCCAGGGACGGCACGACGTACCCCTCGACGGAGCTCTCGATCGCCACCACCCCCCGGTCCGCGGCGCCCGACGCGACGGCGTCGTGCACCTCCCGGACGGTGGCCAGCGGCTGCTGCGCGGCGTCGCCGCCACCCGCCCGTGCACCGACCCAGCGCCGGACCGCCTCGTGGGTGAACGTGCCCTCCGGCCCGAGGTACGCGATCATCGTCCGCCGCTCCTCACTCCGCGGCCCGGGCGCCCGCGGCCCACCGCGGCGCCAGCGGCACGGGGCCGGGCACGAAGCCCTCGCCCGGCAGCACGGCCAGCGTGCGGTGGGCGACGCCACGAGCGTCGAGCTCGGCGACGAGCCCGTCGAGCACGTCGACGCTCGCGCAGCGGAACGACGTGAAGAAGACGTGCGGCCCGTGGGCCGACGGGTGGCTGCGCAGGTGCTGGAGGTCGACGCCCGCCGCCGACAGGACGGCCAGCGTGTCCTGCAGGGACCCCCGGTGGTCGTCCGACGGCCCGACGGCGAGCCACACCTGGGCGGGGACGTCGAACCGCGGCCACTGCGCCCGCGCCTCCAGGAGCCCGTACCAGACCGGCATCCGGCCGGCGAGCCGCTCGCTGCCGGGCACCTCGACCCAGCCCGCGGGCACCCGGGGCCGCTCCACGACGAGCGACCCGGCGGGCCCCGCCAGTGCGACCCGCTCGTCCACCGACGTGCGGGTCGGCACCAGCCGCGGGCTCACGCCCATGCCGCGCAGCAGGTCCTGGCAGTCGCGCATCCCCGCCTCGTCGATGACCACCTGGCCTCCCGTCGCGCCTGCCGGGGCCACCCACACCCACTGCGGCGCCACGGCGACGGCCGCCGTGACGATGAGCGACGGCTCACCGGCGAGCAGCGCCTCCTCCAGCCCCGGCGACGGTTGCTCCGGGTGCCCCAGGTGCACGACCGCCGCCAGGTCGTCGATCGTGGCCACCGTGGCCAGCGTGTCCGACGTCGTGCCGAGGTCCAGCAGCTCGATCGACTCGTCCGGCACGGCCGTGGCCACCGCCGACCCGGGGGCGACCCCCGACCAGCCCGCGTCGTGCGCCGCCTGTGCGGCGTGCGCCGGGGACTCGCGTTCCGAGCGTCCGAGCATCAGTCCTCCTTGGCCTTCCCGTCGTCGCCGGCGTCGTCCTTGCCGTCGTCCTTGGGCTGGCGGTCGTCGTCGCGGTCGGCCTTCGGCTGGTCGCACACGACGGGGTTGTCCGGCTTGTAGGTCCAGGTCTTCGACTCGTCCTTGACCTGCTTGCCGTCGTGGAACACCTGCCGGTAGTTCGTGATCGTGAACCCGTCGTTGCCGCCCGGGTAGGGCTCGCAGCCCGCGCCCGACTTGTGCACCGCGGTGGCCGGGACCACGTTGCGCTTGTCGCCCGCCTGCTTCTTCACCTCGTAGTACTTGGTCGACCAGATCTGCACGTGCAGCTCGCCGCCCGAGACCCACGACTGCATGACGGCGCCGTACGGGGTGTCGTTGGTGAACTTCATGTCGATGGCGCCCACGTAGATGGTCGCCTCGCGCCCGGCCGGGTACCGGCTGAACCAGTAGCTGTGCGGCTGGTGGCCCGCGTCGTCGTAGCCGGCGAGGAACCCGGCGTTGTACGTGGTCGTGGCCATCTGGGACAGCCCACCGCCCACGGCGTCGGTGTGCACGCCGTTGCTCACGACGCCCGCCGCGACGAAGCCGTTCGACTCGTCGATGGGCGACAGGGTGTCGAGCAGCGAGAACGTCTCACCCGGCGCCACGAGGGTGCCGGTGATGATCTGGGCACCGCGCTCGAGGTTGCGCGTGCGGATGGGCTCGCTCGTCAGCGGGGTCGAGAACGACGAGACGACCTCCTTGACCCCCATGTCCTCGAGGGCCTCCTTGGTGCGCTCCGGCTCCCGCTCGACCAGCTTCAGCTGGGTCTTCCGGTCATCCGAGAGGGCGGCCTTGCCGACCGCGGACGCGGTGTCGTCCGGGTCGAGCGTCGTGCCCTGCTCCCCGCCCTCGACGACCGGCTTGCCGCCGGAGAACACGAAGTGCGCGTCGTCCGGCTCGGTGAGCAGGTCGTCCGTGTCGTCCACGACGTCGGAGACCAGCTTCTTGCCGTCGAACCGGGCCTTCAGCTCGCCGTCGGTGTTCTTGAACGAAGTCGCGCCGGCGAGCGCCTTCGGCGCCAGCTCCGCGGACTGCTCCCCGACGTCGACCGTGACGGGGCCGCTCACCACCTGCTGCGCCTGCTCCAGGGCGGCGTCCGTCTCCGCCTGCGTCACCGCGGGCTCGACGACCTCGGTCGGGAGGTCGACCGGGCCCGACGTGACGAGCCAGGCGTCCGCGACGGCGTCCACGGCGTCGTCGACCAGCACGCTCGACCCCTCGACCGCGTCCGTGGCGGTGGCCTTGGCGCCCTTGAAGCCGACCGTGCCGTCCACGGGCTCGACCTTCAGGGACTCCTCCAGGCCGGAGACCGCCTCGGTGAGGGTGGGTCGGGAGACGTCGACGACGGGCGGTACGGCGTCGCCGCCGACGAGGTGCTCCCACAGGTGCGCGGGGCTGAGGGAGAAGCCCGTGAGACCGTCGACGGTCGCCTGCGCGTCGAACGCCAGGCCGGCGGCGGCCGGGTCGATCGTGCTCGACGCCTCGCCCGCCCGGACGTCGATCGGCTCCTCGGCACGCTCGCCGAGGCCGTCGTCGAGCGCGGCGACCGCGGGCCCGGCGTCCATCCCGCCGATCTCGACCCCGGCCACGCTGGTGCCCTTCGGCACCGTCCCCGCGACGGCCCACTGCGCGCCCGCGTAGAGGCCCGCGAGGACCACGAGCCCGACGCCGGCCCACAGCGCGACCTTCGGCGCGCGGCTCGGCGCGCCGTCTCCGGCCAGGCCGTCGAGCGGTGAGCCGGGGTCCGCCGGCGGCGGCGTCGCCGGCCCGGCGGGGACACCGCCGAGGGCCGCGGCAGCCGGATCACCGGACGGCGCTCCCTGGGGGGCGGGCGGGGCGGACGCCGCCACCGCCGGCAGCGCCTGGGTGGGCGGTCCCGACGACGGCGCGGGCACCGTGGCGATGACCCGATGCTCGTACAGCCGCACCCGCGGCTGGTACGGGGTGTCCGGCTCGTCGGCGTCCGGCGGCTCGGGAGCAGGCGCCTCGGCGGTCGGCCCGGCAGCCGGCGCGGCGACGGGCTGCCCCGGGGCCGGCGCCGGCTCGGACCTGCCCGGCGCCGTGGGCGCACCAGCCCCGGGCTCGACCTGAGGCTCGACCTGAGGCTCGGACTCGGGGCGCGCAGGCTCGGCGGGTGCGGACCCGGCGGGGTCCGGCTCGCGCTCGGTCGGGTGACCCATGCATGCTCCGTCAGGGTGGGGTGCGGGGCGACGCCCCGGGGGGACAGGTGACGCGGGGCGGACCCGCCTGGGGGATCCTACTCGGGCGCCGCAGCCCGGCCCGGTGCAAGTCCGGGTGAAAGTGCCAAATCGGACGCCGGTTCGCACAGGTTCGTCACGCCCGGCCGGGCGGCGCGCACCGGACGCTCACAGACGGTCACGGGGACCGTGCGTCAGCCTCGCCGGTCGGAGAACCACGACCCGGGCAGGAAGGCCGCCACGAGGAACATCGCGAGGCCTCCGTAGGTCCACACCAGACCGACGGGCTGCGCCGGCACCAGCACGTCCCCACCCGGGCCCGCGACGGCGAGCACCTGCACCGCGACGACCCAGCCCGCGCCGGCCGCGAGCAGCGGTCCCCACCCGGCCCACGCGCGGCACAGGACCGCCGTGGACAGCGTGATCGCGAGGGCCAGCACGATGCCGACGGGCAGGTCGTGCCACTGGGTGCGGTGCGCGACCGTGCCGAGCACCCCGACGGCGGCGCCCAGCACGAGGGCGAGGACCGCGCGCGCGGCGGACCGCCACCACCGGCCGGCGCCCGCCGGGGCGGGGGGCGAGGTGGGCGTCGCGTGCTCGGGGGTGGTCATCGGCGCGAGCCTACCGGCGACCGGCGCGGCGCGACGTCCGACCGGGAGCACGGGGCACCTCGCGCGACGCCTCTGGAGACAGATGCTGAGACAGATGCGGAGACACGAGGTAGAGCTCGTGCGCCAGCACCGGGGCGAGGACGTCGTTGCTCAGGGCGTACCAGCCGAGCAGGCCGGCGCCGGGGTCCTCCGCCGCCGGTGCCGGGGTGACGTGCTGCACCTGGGTGGCGTGGGCGCGCATCGCGGCGAGCACACGGTCGAGCACCGCGGCGACGTCGACCTGTGCGACGTCGTGCGGCCCGGCGTCGCGCAGCTCCGCGTCGTGGCGCGCGAGCGGGGGCAGGGGCTCGTCGGGGTCCGGGAAGGTCAGCCCGGTGCGGGCGGCGAGGTCCCGCGCCGCGGGGGCGGCGGCCAGCGCCCGGCGGCCCGCCCGCAGCGCGGCGGACGGCGTCACCGCGCGCCACAGCTCGGCGGCCCACGGCTCGCCGGGCACGGGGGCGCCCGGGTCGGCCGCGAGGGCGAGCGCCCGCACCGCGACGGCGTGCGTGCGCACGTGGTCCGGGTGCCCGTAGCCGCCCTGCTCCTCGTACGTCGCGACGACGACGGGGCGGCGGGCGCGCACGACCGCCGCCAGCCGCGCGGCGGCGTCGTCGAGCGGCACGCGCGCGAACGCCGTCGCGGGCGCGTCGTCCGCCGGCCCGGCCACGCCCGGCGCGACCCAGGCCATGCCGGAGTCCTCGAACCGGTCGGTGGACGCCCGACGCACCCCGGTGGGCCGGGCGTCGGACAGGTCGACGGCGTCGAGGAACGTGTGCCCGACGACGCCCGACGCGCCGCCGAGCGCGGCCAGGGCCGCGGCCAGCTCCGTCTCCCGGTGCGCGGCGAGGGCGGGGCCGTCACCCTCGAGGCGCGCCAGCCCCGTGCGGTGCGCCGGCGTGTCGATGACCTCGCCGCGCTCGCCGCGCGTGCAGGTGACCACGGCGACCGGCCGGCCCGCGGCGGCCCACGACGCGAGGAGCGCGCCGGTCGCGAGCGTCTCGTCGTCGGGGTGCGCGTGGACCGCGAGCAGCCCGCCGTCCCGCACGGGTACGGCGGGGGCGGGCTGCGCGACGGACACGGCGGGACCGGTCACCCGGAGGAGGGTCAGGCGCGCTTGGCCCGCGCCGTCGCCCGGGCGCGCGCCGTCGCGTCGAGCTCGACCTTGCGGATCCGCACGACCTCCGGCGTCACCTCGACGCACTCGTCCTCGCGCGCGAACTCGAGGGACTCCTCGAGCGTGAGGTGGCGCGGCGGGATGAGGTTCTCGAAGTTGTCGGCGGTCGAGGACCGCATGTTCGTCAGCTTCTTCTCCTTGGTGATGTTGACGTCCATGTCCTCGTTGCGGGAGTTCTCGCCGACGATCATGCCCTCGTAGACCTCCTGCGTGGGGTCGACGAAGAACGAGCCGCGCTCCTGCAGGTTGATCATGGCGAACGGCGTCACCTTGCCGGCCCGGTCGGCCACGAGCGAGCCGGTGTTGCGCGACTCGATCGGGCCGTGCCACGGCTCGAAGCCCTCGGAGATCGACGCGGCGATGCCGGTGCCGCGAGTCTCCGTGAGGAACTGCGTGCGGAAGCCGATGAGGCCGCGCGCCGGGACCATGAACTCCATGCGCACCCAGCCGGTGCCGTGGTTGCTCATCGTCTCCATGCGGCCCTTGCGCTGCGCGAGGAGCTGGGTGACGGCGCCGAGGTACTCCTCCGGCACGTCGATGGTCATGCGCTCCATCGGCTCGTGGCGCTTGCCGTCGATCTGCTTCGTGACGACCTGCGGCTTGCCGACGGTGAGCTCGAAGCCCTCGCGCCGCATCTGCTCGACGAGGATCGCCAGGGCGAGCTCGCCGCGGCCCTGCACCTCCCACGCGTCCGGGCGCTCGGTGGGGAGCACCTTGAGCGACACGTTGCCGATGAGCTCGGAGTCGAGGCGGTCCTTGACCTGGCGCGCGGTGACCTTGTGGCCCTTGCCGCCCTTGCCGGCCAGGGGCGAGGTGTTGATGCCGACGGTCATCGAGATCGCCGGGTCGTCCACCGTGATGAGCGGCAGCGGGCGCGGGTCGTCGACGTCCGTGAGGGTCTCGCCGATCATGATGTCGGCGATACCCGCCACGGCCACGATCTCGCCGGGGCCGGCGGACTCGGTGGGCACGCGGTCGAGCGCCTTCGTCTCGAGCAGCTCGGTGATCCGCACGCTCGACAGGGTGCCGTCGTGGCGGGCCCACGCGACCGTCTGGCCCTTGCGCAGGGTGCCGTTGAAGATGCGCAGCAGCGCGAGGCGGCCGAGGAACGGCGACGCGTCGAGGTTGGTCACGTGCGCCTGGAGCGGCATGTCCGCTTCGAAGGTCGGCGCCGGGATCTTCTCGAGGATCGTGCCGAACAGCGGCTCGAGGTCCTCGTTCGCCGGCAGCGCGCCGTCGGCGGGCTGGTCGATCGACGCGCGGCCGGCCTTGGCCGACGCGTACACGACGGGCACGTCGAGGATGGCGTCCAGGTCGAGGTCGGGGACCTCGTCGGACAGGTCGCTCGCGAGGCCGAGCAGCAGGTCCGTGGTCTCCCCCACGACCTCGGTGATGCGCGCGTCGGGACGGTCGACCTTGTTCACGACGACGATCACGGGCAGCTTCGCGGCGAGCGCCTTGCGCAGCACGAAACGGGTCTGGGGCAGCGGGCCCTCGGACGCGTCGACCAGCAGCACGACGCCGTCCACCATCGACAGGCCGCGCTCGACCTCGCCGCCGAAGTCGGCGTGCCCCGGGGTGTCGATCACGTTGATCGTGATGCCACCGGGCTCGCCCGCCTCGGCCGCCGACGGACCGGCGTACCGGACCGCGGTGTTCTTCGCGAGGATGGTGATGCCCTTCTCGCGCTCCAGGTCACCGGAGTCCATGACGCGGTCGTCCACGTGCTGGTGGGCGGAGAAGGCGCCTGCCTGGCGCAGCATGGCGTCCACGAGGGTCGTCTTGCCGTGGTCGACGTGGGCGACGATCGCCACGTTGCGCAGGTCGGAGCGCACAGACATCTACGGGTCTCATTTCCTGGGGTGGGGAGGCGACCCGTCAATCGGGCCGCCGCTATCTTACCCGCCCGGTCCAGGCTGCTCGTCCCCGCCCGTCTCCGGCTGCTTCTCGGGCGCGGCGCCGGGCGGGCCCTTGACGTCCCGACGGCGCGGCGCACGCAGCCGCAGCGCGCCGGGCGCGGAGGGCAGCACGTTCTCCCACCGTCCCGCGAGCGTGGTGGCGACCCGTTCCGTGACGTGCTCGGTCAGGGCCGCACGGGCGGCGCGCCGCTCGGCACGCACGATCTCCCGGTGCTCCGCGCTGAGCTCCTTGACGATCGACACCGCCATGCCGATGAGCACCAGCGAGAACGGCAGGGCGATGAGGATGGACGCCGTCTGCAGCGCCTGGAGCCCGCCGGCGAGCAGGAGGGCGATCGCGACGAGCCCCTGCAGCCCCGCCCAGAACAGGCGGCTCCACAGCGGGGGGTTGGGGTTGCCGCCATGGGCGAGCATGTCGACGACGAACGACCCGGAGTCGGACGACGTGACGAAGAAGATCACCACCAGCACGATGCCCGCGACGGCGAGCCACGTCCCGGCCCCGGGCAGGGTGTCGAAGAGCTGGAACATCGCGGTGTCGGTGTTCACCCCGCCGGTCGCGGGGTCCAGCATGCTGCCGGGCTCCGTCATCTCCTGGTGGAGCCCCGCTCCCCCGAAGACGCTGAACCAGATCGTCGCGACGGCCATCGGGACGGCGAGCGTGCCGAGGACGAACTCGCGCACGGTGCGTCCGCGCGAGATGCGTGCGATGAAGACACCCACGAAGGGCGCCCAGGAGATCCACCAGCCCCAGTAGAAGATCGTCCAGCTCGACTCCCAGGCCAGCCCCTCGTCCCCCCGGAACGCCAGCGTGTCGAAGGTCATCTGGATGACGTTCGCGAAGTAGTACCCGAACGACTGCACCCAGCTGCGCAGGATGAACAGCGTCGGGCCCAGCACCAGCACGACGGCCAGCACGATGCCCGCGAGGACCATGTTCCCGTTCGACAGCCACTTGATGCCCTTGGACAGCCCCGACGCGACCGACATCGCCGCGATCGCCGTGATCACCGCGATCAGGCCGATCTCGAGGGCGGTGCTCGGCTCCACCACGTCGAGGTACCCCAGCCCGTGGGCCACCTGCAGCACGCCCAGGCCCAGGGACGTGGCGACCCCGAACACCGTGCCGATGATCGCCACGACGTCGATGACGTTGCCCGCCCAGCCCTTCACGCGGTCGCCCAGGAGGGGCTCGAGCGCCCAGCGGATGGACACCGGCCGACCCTTGCGGTGGATCGCGTACGCCAGCGCGAGCCCGGCCACCACGTAGATCGCCCACGCGTGGAAGCCCCAGTGCACGTAGGTCTGGGAGATCGCCGCCTGCGCGAGCGTGGCGTCGTCGCCGGTGACGCCCGGCTTGGGGCTGACGAAGTGGGACAGCGGCTCGGACACCCCGTAGTAGACGAGCCCGATCCCCATCCCCGTGGCGAACAGCATGGAGAACCACACGGGAAGCT
The DNA here is from genome assembly GCF_042793275.1 of Isoptericola sp. NPDC056578. Lineage (NCBI taxonomy): Bacteria > Bacillati > Actinomycetota > Actinomycetes > Micrococcales > Promicromonosporaceae > Isoptericola > Isoptericola sp. NPDC056578. The sequence goes on along the minus strand of NZ_JBHTVC010000080.1, from coordinate 467 downwards.
TGAAGTCCGGCGACTCGTCGTCCGGGCCCAGCACGATGTCCCCGAAGCGGCTGAGGCCCATCCAGATCGCGAAGATGACGAACGCGGCCACCAGGAGCACGTAGTACCAGCCGAACGCGCCGATCACCTCGCCCTGCAGGGTGCTCAGCACGGCGTCCGTGGCGTCGGTGAAGAGCACCGCGACCAGCACGAACACCAAGATGATGCCTGCTGCCGGATAGAAGACCCCGCGGGCCAACGTCGGTGCCCCTGCCATGCCCTTCACCCTGACGCCGTGCCTGACCATCGGCAAACGGAGACAGGACGGGGGCCGACGCACGACCAGGGGGGGGGGGGGGCCCCCGCGGGCCGCGGCGGGGCGGGCAGCCCCGCTGGCCGCCCCCCCCCGCCCCCCCCCCGGCCCCACACCCCCCCGCCCCTCGGCGCCCCCCGCGGCGGGTCCTCCGGGACGGTGACGGTCACCGACC
>NZ_JBHTVC010000079.1:0-20697 GCF_042793275.1 Isoptericola sp. NPDC056578 | reverse complement strand
GGGGGGCCCAACTTATTGGTTAAAAACCCCGTGTCTCGCCCGTGGTGTTCGTCCTTCTGTTCACCGGTTCTCCCTGGGTTCCACCAGCGAGGACGCCGGGCCGGTGTCCTCGTCCCACCCAGAGAGACCTCGAAGGAAGCAACGATGCCCCTCGTCGCCGGCGTGGACACGTCCACGCAGTCCTGCAAGATCGTCGTCCGCGACGCCGAGACCGGGCGGCTCGTGCGCTCCGGCACGGCCAAGCACCCCGACGGCACGTCGATCGACCCGCAGCACTGGTGGGACGCGTTCCGCGCCGCGGCGCAGGAGGCCGGCGGCCTCGACGACGTCGCCGCGATCACCGTCGGCGGCCAGCAGCACGGCCTCGTCGCGCTCGACGCCGAGGGGCGCGTGGTCCGCGACGCCATCCTGTGGAACGACACCCGCTCCGCCGCGGCGGCCGAGGACCTGATCGCCGAGCTCGGCGACGGCGACCGCGAGGCCGGCGCCCAGGCCTGGGCCGACGCCGTCGGCTCCGTGCTCGTCGCGTCCCTCACCGTCACCAAGGTGCGCTGGCTGCGGGACGCCGAGCCCGAGAACGCCGCACGCGTGGCGGCCGTCGCGCTCCCCCACGACTGGCTGAGCTGGCGCATCGCCGGCTACGGGCCCGAGGGCGAGTCGCCGCTCGGCCCGCAGCTCGACGCCCTGTTCACCGACCGCTCCGACGCCTCCGGCACCGGCTACTACGACGCCGAGGCGGACGGCGGCGCGGGCGCCTACCGGCCCGACCTGCTCAAGCTCGCCCTGGGGCGCGACGACGTCACGCTCCCCCGCGTGCTCGGCCCGGCCGAGTCGGGCGGCGTCGCGCACGCGTCCGTCGCCGGCGCCGACGTCGACGGCGGGGCCCTGATCGGCCCCGGCGCCGGCGACAACGCGGCCGCCGCGCTCGCACTGGGCATGACGCCCGGCGACATCGCGATCTCGATCGGCACCTCGGGCGTCGTGTCCGCGGTCGCGCCGACGCGGACGGCCGACGGTTCCGGCGCCATCAACGGCTTCGCCGACGCCACCGGCAACGCGCTCATGCTCGCGGTGACGCTCAACGCGGCCCGCGTGCTCGACGCCGCCCGGGCCGTGCTCGGCGTCGACGTGCACGAGCTCGCCGACCTCGCGCTGGCCGCACCCGCGGGCGCCGACGGCCTCGTCCTCGTGCCCTACCTCGAGGGCGAGCGCACCCCCAACCGCCCCGACGCCACCGGCACGCTGCACGGTGTCCGCCTCGCGACGTCCACCCGCGAGCACCTCGCCCGCGCGTACGTCGAGGGCATGCTCTGCGGCCTGGCCGACGGGCTCGACGCGCTGCGCGCCCAGGGCGTGCCGATCGAGCGCGTCATGCTCATCGGCGGCGCCGCGCAGTCCCCCGCGGTGCAGCAGGTGGCCACGCAGGTCTTCGGCCTCTCGATCGGCGTGCCCGAGCCGGGCGAGTACGTGGCCGACGGCGCCGCGCGCCAGGCCGCATGGGTGCTCTCGGCGGCCGCCGACCCGGCCGCCGCGGCGCCCTCCTGGTCGACGACGGTCGCCACCACCCTCGACGCCGACCCGCGGCCCGTGGTGCGCGAGCAGTACGCCGCCGTCCGCGACCTGGTCTGAGCCGGGTCCTCGCCGCGACCCCGACGGGGCGGCGAGGGCCCTGGTCACGACCGGAAAGCGGTTACTAGGCTGACCGCATGATCGACCTGATCCCGCTCGTCGAGCGCGCCGTCGCGCTCGACATCGCCCTGCACACCGTCGACGTGCGCGTGGGCGACGACCGACCGGTCGCGGCCAGCGCCCCGACCCGAGGCCACGACGTCCCGCAGCGGATGTACTCGGTGTCAAAGACGGTCACGGGCCTGGCCGTCGGGCTGCTCGCCGCGGAGGGGCGCCTCTCCCTCGACGACCCCGTGGTGAAGCACTTCCCGGACCTCGTCGACGGCCATCCCGCCCACCCCTGGCTCGAGGCCACGACCCTGCGGCACATGCTGGCGATGGTCGGCCCGCACCGCTCGACGACGTACAAGGTCCGCGAGGGCGGCTGGCTGGAGTCGTACTTCCGCGTCGGGCCCACGCACCCGCCGGGCACCCTGTTCACGTACGACACCAGCGCGTCGTACACGCTGGCCGCGCTGGTGGAGCGGACCGCCGGCGGCACGCTCGCCGACTACCTGCGCCCGCGGGTGCTCGACCCGCTCGGGGTCTCCCCCGGCCTGCGTTTCCTGCCCGGCCCCGACGGCTTCAGCCACGGCGGCTCCGGCCTGATCTGCACCCCCGACGACCTGGCACGGCTCGCCCGGCTCCTGAACGACGGCGGCGTGCACGACGGCGCGCGGCTGCTCCCGGCCGACTACCTCGCGGCCGCGACGGCGCCGCAGTCGCACCCCGCCACGCAGACGTGGGGCGGACCCTTCCGCGCGGGGTACGGGTACCAGCTGTGGCTGCCGCCCGTCGGTGGCTGGCTGATGTTCGGCCTGGGCGGGCAGATCGTCTACGGCGACCCGGAGCTGCTGGTCGCCGTGGTCGTCACGGCCGACTCCCAGGCCGCGGCGAGCGGCGACCAGAAGCTGCTCGACCTCGTCCTCGACCACCTCGTCGAGCCCGCGCGCGGGCTGGCGCGGGCGGGCCGGGGCGCCGCCGCGCCTCCGGCCGCTGCCGCCGTCACGACGCTCGCCTGGCCCGCCCCACGGCACGACGCCGCACACGTCCGCCCGCTGGGCGGCACCTGGACCAGCCGCACCCCGGGCGCGGGTCCGGCGGAGCTCACGCTGGCCGTCGGGGCCCGCGGCGGCACCCTCGCGTCGTCCGACGGCTGGTCGATCACGCTCGACACCGCCGGCCCGCTGACCACCGCGATCGACACCGAGCCGGCGGTCGTCACGGCCGGCTGGTCCGCCCCCGGCACCCTCGACGTGCGCGCGGGGACGCACGGCGACGAGCTGGCCACGCTCCGGCTGCGTCTGGCCCTCGCCGACGACGGCACGCTCGCCGTCCAGTCGCAGGGCTTCGGGGAGACCCTCGACCCGCGGTGGACGTTCCACGCCGCCTTCGCCCCGAGCGACGGCTGAGCCCGCCGGGACCAAGGGTCCCGACGGGCTCGGCCAGGGTGGGGCGGCGTCAGCCGGCGGGCGTCAGCCGTTCACCTCGGCGTGGGAGGCCGTGAACTCCTCGAGGATCTGGTCGAGCCCCTGGCCCCCGAGACCGTCGACGAGCGCCTCGTACTCCGCCATGTCGATCTGGCCGACGAGGTACTGGTTGTACGCGTCCTTGGCCTCGCCGTAGAGCGTGGTCCACTGCCGGTCGTACGTCTCCGAGGTCAGCGACTGCGTCGGGTTGACGACGGAGTACTCCTCGTTCTCCGCCATCTTCTCGTTGCCCTCGTCGACGTACGGCTCGGCGCTCTTGTACGTCACGACCTTCTCGGACGGGCGCGACGACGCGTACGGCTGCACCTCCTGCTCCCAGAGGGTCTGGTCGGTGATCGAGACCACGCCGTCGCCGTCGACCTCGTAGTGCGTGCCCTCGATGCCGTTGGTCATGAGGCCGTAGGCCTCCTCGTCGAGCAACTTGTCGACGAACCCGAGGACCTTCTTCAGCTCCGCCTCGGACTTCACGTACTCCTTGGGGAACGCGAGCCAGCCGCCCATGCCGCCGCCCGTGTCGGTGAGGATCCGCCGCGGCACGTCGCCCTGCGTCATGTCGTTGACGAGGGCCCACTCCATCGGCGTCTCGGGGTTGCTGTCCTGGGCGGTCGCGAGGTAGCCCTTCGCCTCGAAGAGGCCGGTGACGACGATGCCCCCCTTGCCCTGCGCGATGGCGTCGAGCTGGTTCGTCTTCTGCATCGTGACGAACTCCTGGTTCACCGCCCCCGACTCGTAGACGCCGCGGTACCACTCCATGGCGCGCTTGAACTCGTCGCTCGCGAAGACCGCGTGCACCTGGCCGGCGTCGTCCACCGTGAAGTCGTCGCCCGCGCCGAAGTAGCCGCTCAGGGAGCGGAAGCCCAGGTCGAAGCTCTCCTCGCGGTCGAGGAACCCGGTGGTGTCGTCCTTGCCGTTGCCGTCCGGGTCGTCCTTCGTGAACGCCTCGGCCACCGCCGTCAGGTCGTCGATCGTGTGCGGCACGTCCAGCCCGAGGTTGTCCAGCCAGTCCTGGCGCACCAGGACGCCGTAGCGCGCCTTGTTCTTCTGGACCGGCACGCCGTACAGGTGGCCGTCGATCCGGGCGGAGGCCGTCGTCTGCTCGTCGATCTTCGACAGGTTCGGGAAGTCCGCCAGGTAGTCCTCGACGTCCCAGAACATGCCCGACTTCAGCGACTGCCGCACGAGCGCGCTGTCCGCCGGGGCCATCGACACGATGTCGGCCAGCTTGCCCGTGGACAGGGCGGCGTTGAGCTTCTCCGCCGACGACGCCGCCGGCACCCAGCTCACCTCCAGCTCCTCGCCCGTGTGCTCCTCCAGGGCGGACTCGATCGGGCCGTCCGCCTCCGGCGTCGTCGGGGTGTGGAGCGTGGCCATCCAGGTGATCGGACCGTCGGCGCTCGCCTCGCCGCCCCCGCCCGACCCGCCGCCGCACGCGGTGAGGGCCAGGGCCGTCACCAGCACGGCCCCGACCGCGCCGGCCCGACCGGCCCGTCGTGGTCCCCCTACCGGGACTCGTCGCATCATGCGTCTCATCTCGTCGCACCTGCCTCGTCGCAGGTCGTTTCGGTGGGTGGGCTCGGCACCGCCGGGCCCCGTCAGCCCTTCACGGAGCCGATCAGCGCGCCCTTGACGAAGAACCGCTGGACGAACGGGTAGACGATCAGCATCGGCAGCGTCGCGACGAAGATGACGGCCATCTTCACCGACTGCGCCGGCGGCACGACGTCCACGGCGCTCTCGTCGGCGTTCATGCCGCTCGCGACGATGACGATCTGGCGCAGCAGCACCTGGATCGGCCACTTCGTGGAGTCGTTGATGTAGAGGATCGCGGCCTGGTACGTGTTCCAGTAGTAGACGGCGTAGAAGAGGCCGATGGTGGCGATCGACGCGAGCGACAGCGGCAGCACGATGCGCAGGAACACGCCCAGGTCGGAGCAGCCGTCGATGCGGGCGGCCTCCTCCAGGCTGTCCGGGATGCCCTGGAAGAAGCTGCGCATGATGACGAAGTTGAACGCGTTGATCGCCACCGGCAGGATCAGCGACCACAGCGAGTCGATGAGCCCGAGGCTGTTCACCACGATGAACGTGGGGATCATGCCGCCGCTGAACAGCATCGTGAACACCACGAGGAAGTTGATGACGCGGCGGCCCCTGAGGTACCGCTTCGACAGCGCGTAGGCCATCAGCGACGTCAGCAGCAGGCTGACGAAAGTACCGACCACGGTGACGAACACCGAGACGCCCATGGCCCGGAAGATCGTCGACGTCGACAGGATGTACCGGTAGGCGTCGAGCGTGAACGTCTGCGGGATGAGCACGAACGGGCGGGTCGCGAGCTCGCCCGGCGTCGCCAGCGAGCTGCCCAGCACGTTGATGAACGGCAGGACGCAGATCAGCGCGAAGGCGCTCAGGACGATGACGTTCACCACCCGGAACACGCGCATCCCGGTGGTGGGCCGGTGGATGCGGCTGCGCTCACGGGTGGCGGCTCGCGGCGCTGCGAGGGTCTTGCTCATGAGGTGCTCCCGGTCTCGGACGTGCGGTCGGTGGCCCGCGCGGCGGTGGAGCCGGCGGGCGGGTCGGTCGGCCGCACGGCGAACAGCCCCGCGGCGACGAAGAAGAGGAAGGCGATCGGGTAGAGGACGAGCTGGCTGCCGAACAGGCACGCCAGCCCCGCCCCGAGGAACCACCAGCCGGTCGACCGGCGGGCAGGACGGCGGTGGGCGACGTAGATCCCGGCGGCGGCGACGAGCAGCACGACGACGAGCGTCAGGCCGAACCACGCGGCGAGCGTGCGCGCGGCGTCGTAGGCGTCCGCGGCTTCGAGCCGCATGCCCGCGCCCGTCATCGCGGGGTACACCGCGTCGAGGAACGTCTGCTCGTCCGCCCGGTTCATCACCAGCGCGAACCCGCCGAGGAAGACCGCCGACGTCACCATGCCCGCGACGGTCACCCAGGTCTCGGCCGTGCGCCGGATCGTCGGCCCGTGGCCGTCCGGCGCCGCGCCGGCACGCACGGGCTCACGCACCCGGTCACGCATCGAGACGCTCGCCATCGACCCGCACCTCCGTCAGCCGCAGCGTCGGGCTCTCCTCGACGACGACGCCCGGGCCCTCGCAGCCCTCGATGCGCACGCGCGACACGTCGGAGTCGGCGACGAAGCCCAGGTGGAGGCCGGCGCGTCGCATCTCCGGCACGCCGTCGGCCATCGCGGGCACGCCGGGCACGGCGTCGGCGGCGTAGGAGATCGTGACGTCGTCGAGCGTCACGTCCGTCAGGGGCTGTTCGGGCAGGCCGTAGAGGTGACCGGCGGCGGCGTGCACGTCACGCGCGGTGATGTGCGTCAGGTGGATGCGGCGGAACACGGGCGTCGCGTCGCCCACCGGGTGCGGGGCGCGGTCCGCGACGTGGGGTTCCTTGCCGTCGGGCCCGCAGAAGTAGAAGGGGTTGATGACGAACGGGGTCATGACGCCCCGCATCACGACGTTCGTCACGCGGACGTCCTCGACCACGCCCCCGCGCCCGCGGCGCGACTTGATGCGGATGCCGCGGTCGGTGCCCTCGAAGACGCAGTTGCTGATGACGACGTCCCGCACGCCGCCGCTCATCTCGGACCCGATGACGACGCCGCCGTGGCCGTGCACCATCGTGCAGTTGGTGATGGCGACGTTCTCGCAGGCGATCCGCTCCGGGTCGCGCTCGGTGCCCGCCTTGAGGACCACGCAGTCGTCGCCGACGTCGATGTGGCAGTCGCTGATCCGCACGTTGCGGCACGACTCGGGGTCGATGCCGTCCGTGTTGGGCGAGTCCGGCGGGTTGACGATGACGACGTTGGAGATGGTGACGCCGTCGCACCGCAGCGGGTGCACCGTCCAGCTCGGGGAGTTGGTCAGGCGCACGTCGCGCACCGTGACCCGCGTGCAGTCGTGCAGGCCGACGAGCGTGGGCCGCGGGTGGGCCAGCGACGCCCGGTCGTGACGGAAGGTGTCCCACCACGGGGCGCCGCCGCCGTCGATGGTGCCGAAGCCGGTGATCGCGACGTCCGTCTCGCCCGCCGCGTACAGGCACGGGGAGTGGATCGTGGCCGGGGCGCCCTCCCAGCGGGCGTCGACCGGCGGGTACAGCGCGGGGTCGGGCACGAACTGGAGGAGCGCGCCCGCCTCGAGGTGCAGCTCCACGTGGGAGCGCAGGCGCAGGGCCCCGGTGCGATGGGTTCCGGCGGGCACCACCACGGTGCCGCCGCCGGCGGCCGCGGCGTCGTCGATCGCCGCCTGGAACGTGGCCGTGGCGAGGGTCTCGTCGAGGGTGTGCACGTGTGGCCTCTCGGTCGTCGTCGTGCCCAGTGCTGCGAGCGGGCGTCCGGCCCCGGAACGGGGCGGAACAGGGGCCGGACGCCCGCTCACGGCATCAGGGGGTGGTCAGCCGTTCACCTTGGCGTACGCGGTGGAGTACTCCTCGATGATCTGGTCGAGGCCCTGGCCGCGGAGCCCCTCGATCACGGCCTCGTAGTCGGCCATCTCGATCTGCCCGGTGAGGTACCGGTTGTACGCGTCGTTGACCTGCTCCTCGATGGTCGACCACTGCCGGTCGAACGTGTCCGACGACAGCGACTGCGCCGGGTTGATGACGACGGCGGGCTCCTGCTCCGCCATCTTCTCGTTCGCCTCGTCGACGTACGGCGCGGTGCTCTTGTACGTCACGACCTTCTCCGAGGGCCGGGACGACGAGTACGGCTGCACCTCCTGCTCCCACGCCGTCTGGTCGGTGATCGTCACGACGCCGTCGCCGTCGATCGTGTAGTGCGTGTCCTCGATGCCGTTGGTCATGAGGCCGAAGGCCTCCTCGTCCAGCAGCTTGTCGATGAACGAGAGGACCTTCTTGAGCTCGGCCTCGTTCTTCACCTCGGTCTTCGGGATGGCGAGCCAGCCGCCCATGCCGCCGCCCGTGTCGGTGAGGATGCGGTGCTCGACGTCAGCGGTGTGCATGTCGTTGACCAGCGCCCACTTCATGGGCGTCTTCGGGTCCGCGCTCTCCGCGAGGGCCATGTAGTTCTTCGCCTCGAACAGGCCGGTGACGACGATGCCGCCCTTGCCGCGGGCGATCGCGTCCTGCTGGTTCTGCTTCTGGACGGTGACGAACTCCTGGTTCACGGCGCCCTTCTCGTACACGCCGCGGTACCACTCCATCGCCTCCTTGAAGGCGTCGGTGGTGAACGCGGGCACGACCTGGCCGTCGGCGGTGACCTCGAACTTGTCGCCCGCGCCGAAGTATCCGGAGAGCGACCGGAACCCGACGAGGAAGCTCTCCTCGCGGTCGATGAACCCGGTGGTGTCGTCCTTGCCGTTGCCGTCCGGGTCGTCCGTCGTGAACGCCTCGGCCACCTTCGTCAGGTCGTCGATCGTGTGCGGCACCTCGAGGCCGAGGCTGTCCAGCCAGTCCTGGCGCACCAGGACGCCGTAGCGCGCCTTGATCTTCTGGAACGGCACCCCGTAGAGCTTGCCGTCGAGCTTCGCGGCCTCGAGCGTGTCGGGGTCGATCTTCGCCAGGTTCGGGTAGTCGGCGAGGTAGCTCTCGACGTCCCAGAACTGCCCGGAGCCGAGCGCCTGCCGCACCTGGGTGCTGTCGGTCATCGTGAGGGACACGATGTCGGCGAGCTTGCCCGACGCCAGGGCGGAGTTGATCTTCTCCTCCTTCGAGGCGTCCGGCACCCACTGCATGTCGAACTTCTGGCCCGTGTACTCCTCGAGCGCCGACTCGATGACGCCGTCCTTCTCCGGCGTCGTCGGCGTGTGGAGCATCGTCATCCAGCTGATGGGGCCGTCGTCGGCCTCGGCCTCGTCGCCGGACCCGCCGTTGCCGCAGGCGGTCAGGGCCAGCGCGGCGACGGCTGCCGCCGCCGCGCCCTTGACGAACATGCCTCTCCTCATGGTGCGACTCCTCTTTCTCATGCCACCTGCTCCGTCACAGGCGCGTCGATGGAACTGCGGTACGGCGCGTGGGTGTCCGGCTGTTCCGGGACCTGCGCCAGGGGACGAAAGACGATGCGGGTGACGACGCCGACAGCGCAGGCCGGGATCCCCACCCCGAACAGCACGAGCAACGGCGACGCGAACTGCCACAGCAGCCAGCCCGTGAGGGCGACGGCGGTGGTGCCGAGGATGGTCCAGTGCAGCGAGCCGAAGCCGATCAGGAGCGCGCTCGCGAGCTGCCGGCCGACGGGCGCGACGTCGGTCGCGACCATGACCGGGTACACGTAGGCGGCGGCGACGGCGAGCACGACGAGCGCCACGACGTTCAGCGCCTGCACGGTCCAGCTCGGGGCACGGAAGACGTTGGTGACGATGACGGCGCCCGCGCCCGCGAGGATCCAGCTGACGACCATGGCGCGCCACGGCTGCTCCCGGACGCCGGCCACGAAGGCCCGGGCGACCGGCGGCGTCTCGCCGTGGCGGAACCAGCCGTCCACGTACCGGGCCAGAGCGTACGACGCCGGCCCGGCGCCGAACAGGCCGAGCCCGAGGACGGTCGTCGCGAGCCAGAGCACGTTGAGGTAGGCGAACCGGTACACGCCGGTCAGGAACGTGTTGATCCGGACGAAGCCCTCGAACGAGAACATCAGTAGACGCCCTCTTCGCCGAACTTCTTCGCGAGCCGGTTGGCCATGACGACGAGGATCAGGCCGACGAGGCCCTTGAAGAGGCCGACCGCGGCGGCGTAGCTGAGCTGCCCGTTCTGGATACCCGTGGTGAACACGTAGGTGTCGAAGATGTCGCCCACGGACCGGTTCAGCGAGTTCATCACGAGGAACATGTGCTCGAAGCCGAGCTCCAGGAAGTCCCCGATGGCGAGGATGAACATCACGATGATGGTGGGCCGGATGGCCGGCAGGGTGATGTGCCACGTCTGGCGCATGCGGCCCGCGCCGTCGAGCTCTGCGGCCTCGTAGAGCTGCGTGTCCACCGCCGTCATGGCGGCGAGGTACACGATGGTGCCCCAGCCGGCGCCCTTCCAGATCTCCTGGCCCACGTACAGCGGTCGCAGCCAGTCGGGGTCGGTGAGGAACGGGACCGGCTGGCCGCCCCACTCGACGATGAGGTTGTTCACCGCGCCGCCGTCGGTCGAGAGCAGCACGTAGAAGATCGACGCGACGATGACCCACGACATGAAGTGCGGCAGGTAGATGACCGTCTGCACGGTGCGCTGGAAGACCTTGGTACGGACCTCGTTGAGCAGCAGCGCCAGGATGATCGGCACCGGGAACGAGAAGATCAGCAGCAGGAGCGAGATCACCACGGTGTTGCGCAGCAGCACCAGGAACGTGTCCTCGGAGAAGAAGCGCACGAAGTGGTCGAAGCCGACCCACGGGCTGCCGCCGATGCCGAGGAAGGGCATGTAGTCCTGGAAGGCGATGACCAGGCCACCCATGGGCGCGTACTTGAAGACCAGGAAGTACAGGATCCCCGGCACGGCCATGAGGTAGAGCGCCTTGTGCTTCCACAGCGCGGACACCCGCTTGCGCTCCGGTCGCGCCGGGGTGGCGCCACCGGACGTCGGCGTCGTCGGAGCCGCGGTCTTCGCGGCGGTGACCGCGCTCATCGCCGCAGCCCCTCGTTCATCACAACCACCATTGGCGTGCCCCTCTGCTCTTCCTCGAGCTGTCCGCGCTCCGTGGTGAAACGCGCCGGTAACCGGTTTCTCGGAAACGTACCGGACGGGTACCGGAATCGGCAAGCGCCTTCCACCGATCGGTGTCGAGATCGTGATCTGGCGATGCCTGGACGCGGTGGGAGCGCGCCCGCGCCACGGCCTGCCGGGCCGTCCGGAGACGAGGAGGGCCCGCGCCTCGCGAGCCGACCGCCTCGAGGGCGGGCCGGCTGTCAGGCGGTGCCGAGGGCGCGCGCGTAGGTGCGCACGCGATGGCGCAGTGCGCCCGGGCCGGACGACGTCGCCCACACGCCGTCGTCGGCGACCTTCCAGGTCAGGGCGTCGACGACAGGGGCGAACGCGTCGCCCGCGACCTCCAGGTCGATCTCGGTGACGACGAGCCTGTCCGCGAGCGCCAGCGTCGCGGCGTAGACCTCGCCGCCGCCCATCACCCAGACCTCGTCCCCGCCGGGAGCCGCGGCGGCGAGCGCCAGGGCCGTGCCGACGGAGCCTGCGACGACGGCGCCGTCGTCGGACCAGCCCGGCCGCCGCGTCACGACGACGTTGGTGCGTCCGGGCAGCGGGCGGCGCGGCAGCGACTCCCAGGTGCGGCGCCCCATGACGACGGGGTGCCCCGCCGTCGTCGCCTTGAAGTGCGCGAAGTCCTCGGGCACGCGCCAGGGGATCTCGCCTGCGGCACCGATGACGGGCCGGCCCGCGGCGTCGCGCGCCTGGGCCCAGATCAGACCGATCACGTCGTCGCCGGGGTCAGACGGCGACCGGGGCCTTGATGCCCGGGTGGTGCTGGTAGCCGAGCACCTCGATGTCCTCGTACGCGTAGTCGAAGATCGAGTCCCGGGGTGCGAGGCGGAGCGTCGGGTACGGGTAGGGGTCGCGCTCCAGCTGGGTGCGGACCTGCTCCTCGTGGTTGTCGTAGACGTGGCAGTCGCCGCCCGTCCAGACGAACTCCCCCACCTCGAGCCCGGTCTGCGCGGCCACCATGTGCGTGAGCAGCGCGTAGGAGGCGATGTTGAACGGCACGCCGAGGAACAGGTCGGCGGAGCGCTGGTACAGCTGGCAGCTGAGCTTCCCGTCGGCCACGTAGAACTGGAACAGCAGGTGGCACGGCGGCAGCGCCATGTCGGCGAGCTCGGCCACGTTCCACGCGCTGACGACGAGGCGGCGCGAGTCGGGGTTGACCTTGATCTGGTCGATCACGCCCGCGATCTGGTCCACGTGCTGCCCGTCCGGCGTCGGCCACGACCGCCACTGCACGCCGTACACCGGCCCCAGCTCGCCCTCCGGCGACGCCCACTCGTCCCAGATCGTCACGCCGTGCTCCTGCAGCCAGCCCACGTTGGACTCGCCGCGCAGGAACCACAGCAGCTCGTACGCCACGGACTTCAGGTGCACCCGCTTGGTGGTGATCAGCGGGAACCCCTGCTGCAGGTCGTAGCGGATCTGCCGGCCGAACACGCTGCGCGTGCCCGTCCCCGTGCGGTCCGCCTTGTGCGTGCCGTGCTCCAGCACGTCGCGCAGGAGGTCCTCGTACGGGGTGGGGATGGCAGCCATGCGGCAACCCTACGACCCCCGGGAGGCCGGCGGCGGCGTCGGGACCGCGCGTCGTCCGACGGTCCGCCCGACGTCCGCCACGACGTCTCCGACATCACACCACCCGACCGTCACGGAGCGGCACGCTGCGTGGTCGACGTGGTGAGAGCGCCCGACGGGCGCGGCACAGGAGGCAGTGATGCGACGCATCGTGATCGTCGGTGGCGGCTACGCGGGCTTCACGGCGGCCCGGGAGCTGGAGAAGGGGCTGCGGCGAGAGCTGCGGCGCGGGGAGGTGGAGCTGGTGCTCGTCGACCCGCGCCCGTACATGACCTACCAGCCGTTCCTCCCGGAGGTGGTGGCCGGGTCCGTCGAGGCGCGGCACGCGGCGGTGGCCCACCGCGGCCACCTGCGCCGCACGCGGCTGGTCGACGGGTCGGTGGTGCGCGTGGACCACGCGGACCGGGTCGTCGTCGTGCGGCCGCGCTCGGGCGAGCCGTACCGCCTGCCCTACGACACGGTCGTGGTGACGGCGGGCGCGGTGACGCGCGTCTTCCCCGTGCCCGGGGTCGCGGAGCACGCGATCGGGATGAAGCACGTCGAGGAGGCGGTGGCCATCCGCGACCGCCTGCTGACGTCGTTCGACCGGGCCGCGAGCCTGCCGCGCGGGCCGGAGCGGGAGCGGCTGCTGACCGTGACGTTCGTCGGCGGCGGGTTCTCCGGCGTCGAGGGCTTCGCCGAGCTGCTGTCGCTCGCCCACGACCTGCTCCCCCGGTACCCCGAGATCGACGCCGCCGAGCTGCGGTTCCACCTCGTGGAGCTGAGCGACCGCATCCTGCCGGAGGTGACCGACCGCCCCGGCCGCTGGGTCGTGGAGCAGCTCGAACGACGTGGCGCGCGCGTGCACCTGGGCACGGGCCTCGAGTCCGCTGCCGGCGGCGTCGTCCGGCTCTCGACGGGCGAGTCGTTCGCGTCGGGCCTGCTGGTGTGGACGGCGGGCAACGCCGCGAACCCGGTGGTCGCGACGCACACCGACCTGCCGGTCGACCGGCGGGGGTACCTCGTCGTGCGCCCCGACCTGCGGGTCGGCACCGACGACGCGCCCGTGGACGACGCGTGGGCCGCGGGCGACGGCGCCGCCGTCCCGGACCTCGCCGTCGCGCGGCCCGGCGCGCTCGCCGTGCCGAACGCGCAGCACGCGGTCCGGCAGGGCCGGCGCCTGGCACGGAACCTGGTCGCGAGCCTGCACGGCCGCCCGACGCGGCCGTACGTGCACGGCAGCCTCGGCGTGATCGCGACGCTGGGTCTGGGGTCCGGCATCTTCCAGCTCCGCCGGCTGGTCGTGCGCGGCCGCCTGGCGTGGCTGATGCACCGCGGGTACCACCTGCTCGCCATCCCGACGTGGGAGCGCAAGGCCCGCGTGCTCGCGGTCTGGCTCACCGCCGCGGCCTTCGGGCGCGACGTCGTCTCCCTCGCGTCGGTGCAGACGCCCCGGGCCGCCTTCGCCGCGGCCACCACGCCCGACGGCGAGGCGGCGGGGCCCGCCCGGGACACTCAGGAGGCGGTGGCGTAGCCCGTCAGCTTGTCGGGGTTGACCTGGACGTACACGTGCTGGACCCGCCCGTCGGCGACGTCGAGCGCGAGGAGGGCGAACGGTGCGCCGTCCAGGTCGACCACGACGGCGGGCAGGCCGTTCGCCTCGACGGGGCGCACCGTGCCGGCGTCCCAGAACTTGCGCCACACGTTGTCGAGGAAGAGCGACACCCGCGCCAGGCCGACCAGGTCCACGCGCGACGCGTGCACCCGCCCGCCGCCGTCGGGGCGCGCGACGACGTCGTCGGCCAGGTAGCGCTCGAAACGCGCGAGATCCCCCTCGTGCGCGGCGGCCACGAGCTCGTCGAGCAGGCGCCGGTGCTCGCCGGGGTCGACGGGCACCGCCTCGCGCGTGCCCAGCCGGTCGCGCGACCGGCGGGCGAGCTGGCGCGCGTTCGCCTCGGTGAGGTCGAGGATCTCCGCGATCCGCCCGTACGGGTAGCCGAACGCCTCCCGCAGCACGTACACGGCCCGCTCCACCGGGGTGAGCCGCTCCATGAGCAGCAGGGTCGCCAGCTCGAGGGCCTCCGCCCGCTCCGCACCCAGCGCCGGGTCGTCGGACGTGTCGACCGGCTCGGGGAGCCACGGGCCCACGTACGTCTCGCGCCGGGCGCGGGCCGACGTCGCCGCGTTGATCGCGAGCCGCGTCGTCACCGTCGTGAGGAAGGCCGCCGGGTTCCGGACCCGGTCGCGGTCCGTGCCCTGCCAGCGCAGCCAGGCGTCCTGCACGACGTCCTCCGCCTCCGCGACGCCCCCGAGCATCCGGTAGGCGATGCCGAACAGCTGCGGCCGCACGGCGAGGAACGCGTCGAGCGCCCCGGTGCCCTCGGTGTCGCCGAGGGGGCCGGGGCGCTCGGGCGCGTCGGGACGCGACGTCATGCGGCCACGCTACGCCCGCGCCCCGGCGAAGTCGGCGTACGTCACCGCGCCGAGCCGGGCGTCGCCCTGCGGCACGATCGAGTCGGCGGCGAGCACGGCCCCGAAGTACGGCGCGGCCGGGTCTGCCACGACGGTGCGGGCGTCTCCCGACGCCGCGAGCGCCGCGGCGATGAACTCGTCGAACCGGACCCGCTCCGGCCCGGCGATCTCGAGGACGCCGTCGCGCGGATCCCCCGCGGCCGCCTCGGCCACGAACCGCGCCACGTCCGCCGACGCGATCGGCTGGAACCCGACCGGCGGGATGCGCACCTCCCCGTCGACCGTGGCGCCGTCGGCGATCCGCGGCGCGAACTCGAAGAACTGCGTGGCGCGGACGACCGTCCAGGGGACGCCGCCGGAGCGCACCAGCTCCTCCTGCGCCACCTTGGCCCGCAGGTACCCGGAGTCCGGGTTGCGGTCCGTGCCGACGATCGAGAGCACCACGTGGTGCCGCACGCCCGCGCGCTTCTCGGCGTCGAGCAGCGTGCGCGTCGACGTCGTGAAGAAGCGCAGCACGTCGTCGTCCGCGAACGACGGCGAGTTCGACACGTCCACGACGACGTCGGCGCCCGCGAGCGCCGCGTCCACGCCCTCGCCGGTCAGGGTGTCCACGCCCGTGCTGGGCGCGGCGGCGACCGCGTCGTGCCCGGCCTCCGTGAGGTGTGCGATGACCTGCGTCCCGATGAGTCCCGTCCCACCGACGACCACGATCTTCATGAGCCTGTCCTCTCTGCGGTGCTTCTGAGGTGTCCCTGCGGCGGGCGGCCCGGTGGCCGCCCCGCACCCTGTCGACCGGGGACGGCGGCGGACCGTGACAGCTTCCGGCGTGTGACCCCGGCCACACCGGAATCGGACGGGTGGCCCGCACGTTCTCCTCGGGACGTCCCGGACTTCCCCGGACGAGCAGTGGGAGGATCGCCTCATGACGGACCAGAGCACCGTGCCCGACACCGCAGCCCCCGTGACCCCGTCGCCCACCGACCCGCTGTGGGTGGAGCGCACCGGCAACCGCACCTACCGCGGCCACACGGCCCGCGGCGCGAGCGTGGAGATCGGACCGGTGGAGGCCGGCGCCGTCTTCACGCCGGGCGAGCTGCTCAAGGTGGCGCTCGCCGCGTGCGCGGGCATGAGCAGCGACACGAAGTTCGCCCGGGTGCTCGGCGAGGCGTACGAGGCCGTGATCCGGGTCGAGGACGCGAAGGACCTGCAAGAGGACCGCTACCCGGTGCTCACCGAGCGCTTCGAGATCGACCTGTCGGGGCTCGACGAGGCCACGCGGAACAAGACCCTGCTGCTGGCGCAGCGCTCGATCGACAGGGCCTGCACCGTGGGCCGCACCCTCAAGGCGGGCGCGCTGGTGCCGCCGGCGGTCTTCGAGCAGCCGGCGCCCGACGAGGCGCAGGGCGACACGGAGGACGCCGCGTCGTGACCGCGCGCGGCAGGGGTGACGAGGGCCCGACGCCGGGCGACGAGGTCGTGCGCCCGGACGGGGCGGGCGACGGGCCGGGCGACGAGGTCGCCGAGGTCCGCGACCCGGCCGCGCGCCGCGAGGAGTGGGCGCGGTACCGGCCGACGCCGCTGCTCGACGCGCTCCTCGACAAGGCCGTGACGATCCCGTCCGCCGCGATCCACAAGCACGTGGACCGCCTGCGGGCGCGCAACCCCGAGGCCGACCCGGCCGGGATCGTGCGCATCCTCGAGAAGGAGTACCTGACCCTGCTGACGACGGCGGGGGGCGCCGTGGGCGCGGCGGCCGCCGCACCGTCGGTCGGGACGGCCGCGGCGACGGCCCTCACCACGGGCGACGTCGCGACGTTCTTCGGGGCGTCGGCCGCGTTCGCTCTCGCCGTCGCCGACGTGCACGGCATCGAGATCGACGACGTGCCGCGGCGTCGCGCCCTGCTCCTGGCCACCGTGCTGGGCGACCGGGGCGCGAAGGACGTGGAGAACGCGATCGGCGGCTCCTCCGTGGCGTGGGGCAAGGTGCTGCTCACGTCCATGCCGCAGACCACGATCAAGCGGGTCAACAAGACCCTCGCCCGCCAGTTCCTCAAGCGGCAGGTCGCCAAGCAGGGCTCGCTCGCGCTCGGGCGGCTGCTGCCGTTCGGCGTCGGGTTCGTGGTGGGCGTCGCGGGCGGGCGCGCGCTCGGGCACGGCGTCGTGGCGCAGTCGCGGCGCGCGTTCGGCCCGCCGCCCGAGCACTTCCCCCGCGTCGTGGAGCTCGTGCTCGAGCCGGGCGACGACGTCCCCACGCTGCGCGCCCTCGACGCGCCCCGGCGCACGTCGCCGAGCCGGTGGCTGCCGCGCCGCAAGGGGCGCGGCGGCGCGACGGAGGACGACGCCTCGTGACGGCACCCGGCACGACCGCCGCGCACCGCGTCGAGGTGGCGCGCGTCGTCCCGGTCGAGGCGTCCGTCGCGTTCGCCTGGGTCGCGGACCTGCGCACCCACCCCCGCTGGATGGTCGCCACCCGGCTCCAGAGCCCTGCGGGGCACGGCCCCGAGCTGGGCGACCGCTGCACGATGGCGAGCGGCCCGGGCGCGCGGCGCGACCCGGGCAGCGCCCTGGGTCGCCTGGTGATCGTCGACCGGATGGTCGTGGAGCAGCTGGAGCGACCCTCCACCGCCGCCGCACGGGTGGGGCGCACCCGGCTGCGCAAGCTGGGGCCGGTGCTGCTCGGCGAGGCGGGCTTCGACGTCGTCCCGATGGACGCCGGCCGCTGCCGCGTCGTGTGGTGGGAGGAGGCCTGGCTCGCGGGGCCGCTCCCCCGGGCCGTCACCGCCCCGCTGGTCGGGCTCGCCCTGCGGGGCTTCATGCACCTCTCGCTGGCCCGGCTCGCGCGGGCGCTCGACCGCCGGCGCTGACCGGCCGCGCCGACCGCTCGCCGCACGGTCGCCGCACGGTCGTGGGACGCCCTGCCGCAGCCGACCCACGGCCGGTATGGTCCGTGGGGTGAGCACCGAGGGTTCCACCGCGCCGTCGTCCACCGCCCAGGCCGCCCAGGCCGCCGGCCTCGCCGAGAGGCTCGAGGACCTGCGCCGCCAGTACGCCGACCTGCAGGCCCGCGGCCTGAGGCTCGACCTCACGCGGGGCAAGCCGTCCGCCGAGCAGCTCGACCTCTCCGAGCCGCTGCTGGCCCTGCCCGGCGAGGGCGACCACACGGCCGAGGACGGCACGGACACGCGCAACTACGGCGGCCTCGCCGGGCTCCCCGAGCTGCGCCGCATCTTCGCCGAGCTGCTCGGCGTGCCCGTCGACCAGCTCCTCGCGCAGGGGAACGCCTCGCTGACGCTGATGTACGACACGATCGTGCAGGCCCTGCTGTTCGGCGTGCCCGGCTCCGAGCGGCCCTGGTCACGCGAGGAGCAGATCACGTTCGTCTGCCCCGTGCCCGGGTACGACCGGCACTTCGCGATCTGCGAGGAGCTCGGCATCCGCATGGTCACCGTGCCGATGACGCCCGACGGCCCCGACGCGGAGGCCGTCGCCGCCCTGGTCGCCGACGACCCGACGGTCAAGGGCCTGTGGGTCGTGCCGACGTACGCCAACCCGGACGGCTCGGTCGTCTCGGAGGCCGTCGCCCGGCGCCTCGTGTCGATGCCCGCCGCCGCCCCCGACTTCCGCATCTTCTGGGACAACGCCTACGCCGTGCACCACCTCACGGAGCATGAGGCGAAGTCCGCGCACGCGATCGACCTCGCCGCGGAGGCCGGCAACCCCGACCGCGTGCTCCTGTACGCGTCGACGTCGAAGATCACGTTCGCCGGGTCCGGGGTCGCGTTCTTCGCGGCGTCCCCGGCCAACGTCGCCTGGTTCACGAAGCACCTGGGCATCCGCTCGATCGGGCCGGACAAGATCAACCACCTGCGGCACGTCCGGTTCTTCGGCGACGCGGAGGGCGTGCGCGCCCACATGCGCAAGCACCGCGAGATCCTCGCGCCCAAGTTCCGCGCCGTCGTCGACATCCTCGACGAGCGGCTCGGTGACGCC
Source organism: Isoptericola sp. NPDC056578 (assembly GCF_042793275.1). Classification (NCBI taxonomy): domain Bacteria; kingdom Bacillati; phylum Actinomycetota; class Actinomycetes; order Micrococcales; family Promicromonosporaceae; genus Isoptericola; species Isoptericola sp. NPDC056578. The sequence continues at coordinate 1,846 of NZ_JBHTVC010000079.1, read as the reverse complement.
GGCGTCGCCACCTGGACCCGGCCCGACGGCGGGTACTTCGTCTCCGTCGACGTCGTGCCCGGCACCGCGGCGCGCGTCGTGCAGCTCGCCAAGGAGGCCGGCATCGCGCTCACGCCGGCCGGCGCCACGTTCCCGTACCACCAGGACCCGGACGACCGGAACCTGCGCCTCGCGCCGACCATGCCCCCGCTGGACGAGGTGCGGGTCGCGATGGACGGCGTCGCCACCTGCATCCTGCTCGCCGCGGCGGAGGCCGCCACCGCGTCCTGAGCACGCCGGGACGGTGCGGGCGCTCGACGGGGCGTCGTCCCGCTCGACGAACAGAGCCGATCGAGCGCCCGCACCACCTCAGGCCTGCGGGATCACAGGATCTTCGCGCTTCCTCTCGGGGCGGGTCACGACGGCCCGCTGCGACCTGCACACGCCCGGCCTAGGCTGCTGGGGACGCCCGCGGCAGACGCCGGAGCCCGCGGCGCGCGGCCCTCGTGCCGGCGGGTGCGGCGGGCGTCGGACAGACGACCCCGACCTGGACCCGACGCTCCGTGACCTCTTCCTCCCCCCGCAACCCCGCCCCGGGCGACCCCGTCGACGACCCGCACGACGACGCGAAGGAAGCCCCCGCCAAGACCCGGCTCTCGCTCACCCAGGTGGTGGCGAGCGCCCTCGCCGCGGTCAGCGCCACGGTGCTGATGTCCTTCTTCGGCGTCGCCGGGACGATCATCGGCGCGGGCCTGGCGAGCGTCGTCACGGTCATCGGCAACTTCCTCTACACCCGCTCGATCGAGAAGACGCACGAGCAGCTCAAGCCGGTCGTCACCAAGGTCGTGGCCCGCACCGGCCCCGCCGCCCCGCGCTCGCGCACCGCCGCGATGCGCGTCACCGGCACCGCCACGACGGCGCGGGGCACCGTGGTCAGCACGTCGGACGCCGCCGACGCCCGGGCGGAGGGCACCCCGGGCGACGCGCCGACCGTCGAACGACGGTCCGTCACGGAGACGCTGGCCGACGGCACCGTCCCTGGCACGCAGCCCCTCGACGCCACCGCGCCGCTCGGGGAGACCCGCCCCCTCGGACCGGTCGGCGCCGTCGACGCCGGGCTCGCGTCCGCGGACGGCGAGAGCTCCGACGATGAGGGGCCCGACGGCGACCTCCCCGAAGGGGAGGAGCCCGAGCCTCGCAACGCCTGGCTGCGCTTCGTGGAGAAGCACGGCACGGGCAAGGTGCTCGCGATGTCGGCGGCCGCCCTGTTCGTCGTCGTCATGGGCGTGGTGCTGGTCGTCGAGCTCGTCATCGGCAAGCCGTTGTCCGACGCGGTGCGCGGCCAGGAGGGGTCCGGCACGAGCATCAGCCGTACCTCGAACGACTCCGACGACTCGACCACCGTGCCCACCCCGACCAGCCCCGCCGAGGACCCGGCGAACGTGCCCGGGGACGACTCCGGCACCGACCGGGACCCGGACGAGTCCACGACCGGCACCACCGACGGGAGCACGGACCAGCCGACCGACGGGTCCACCCCGGACGGCACGACCGGCACCGACCCCGGGACCGACTCCGGCACGGACACGCCTACCGACGGGTCCACCGGCGGCACCACCGGCGGCGGCACGGACGACGGCACCGGCACGGGCACCGACGGCTCGGACGGCGGCACCGGCGACGGCGCCGACGGCTCCGACGACACCGGCGGGGGCACCGACACCGGCACCGACACGGGTGCCGGGACCGGGACCGGGGGCACCGCCCCCGACGCCGAGCAGGGCTCCGGCTCGTCGTCCGGCTCCGCCCAGGACGGCGCCGCCACGCCGACGCCCACCCCGGCGTCCTGAGCCGACCTCCGAACGCC
>NZ_JBHTVC010000078.1:0-20821 GCF_042793275.1 Isoptericola sp. NPDC056578 | reverse complement strand
GCGCCAGGCCTCAGCCCTGGCGCGGGCCGACCCACACCTGCTGCACGTTGACGAACTCCTTGATGCCGTGCGGGCCGAGCTCGCGCCCGTAGCCGGAGCGCTTCACCCCGCCGCTCGGCAGCCGGGGGTCGGTCTTGACGATGCCGTTCACCGAGACCTGTCCGGCAGCGATATGGGGCGCCATCGCCTCGCCACGCTCGGGCGTCGTCCAGACGCTCGCCGCGAGGCCGTACTCGGTGCGGTTCGCCGTCTCGAGCGCCTCGTCGGCGTCCGCCGCCCGCATCACCGCCATGACCGGGCCGAACGTCTCCTCGCAGGCGGCGGTCATGTCGTCGGTGACGTCGTCGAGCAGCGTGGGCGGGTAGAACCAGCCCGGGCCGTCGGGCAGCTCGCCGCCGAGCAGCAGCCGTGCCCCCGCCTGCACCGTGCGGGTGACCTGGCGGTGCAGGTTCTCGCGCAGGTCGGCACGGGCGATCGGCCCCACCTGCGTGGCGGGGTCGCGCGGGTCGCCGACCTTCAGCGCGGCGAGGCGGTCCCGGAGCCGGTCGACCAGGGCGCCGTGCACGGCGTCCTCCACGATGACCCGCTTCGCTGCGATGCACGACTGGCCGGCGTTGATGATCCGCGACAGGGCGATGGTGTCGGCCGCGGCGTCCAGGTCGGCGTCGGCGAGCACGACGCACGGGTCGGAGCCGCCCAGCTCCAGCACGGCGGGCTTGATCTCGGCCGCCGCGACGCTCGCCACCGCCGCGCCGCCGCGCGACGACCCGGTGAACGACACCGCCTGCACGCGCGGGTCGCGGATGACGGCGGCGACGTCCACGGTCTCCAGCGGCAGGTTGAGGAACACCCCCCGCGGCGCGCCCGACGCCGACAGCGCCCGCGCGAAGACCTCGCCGATCGCCTCCGCGCAGCCGGGCACGTGCGGGTCGTGCTTGAGCACGCCCGTGTTGCCCGCCATGAGAGCCGGCGCCGCGAAGCGCAGGGCAAGCCAGAAGGGCGCGTTCCACGGCAGGACGCCGAGCACCGTGCCCAGCGGCAAGTGCTGCACGTAGCTGCGCGTCGCGTCGGAGGCGATCTCCTCCGCCGCCAGGTACGCCGCCGCGTGCTCGGCGTAGTGCTCGGCGCACCAGGCCGCCTTCTCGACCTCGCCGAGCGCCTCGGTGATCGGCTTGCCCATCTCCTGCGTCATCAAGGGGGCCAGCTCGTCGGCACGGGCGCGCAGGTCGGCCGCCACCGCGTGCAGCACCTCGGCGCGCCCGTCGAGCCCACGGTCCCGCCACGCGGCCCGCGCCGCCTCGGCGGCCGCCAGGGTGGCGTCCACCTCCCCCGGCGTCGCCGCCGGGACCTCGCGGACCGTCTCGCCCGTGCTCGGGTCCGTCGCGATCAGCATCGTCATGCGGTCTCCTCCTCCGTCGCGTCCATGCCGTCGGTGGCCGGGCCCGGCACGAGCGCGAGGGAACCGCCGTCCGACGGTTCGCCGCCGGTCCGTCCGCGATCCGCGGCGGCGTGCTCGGGCTTGCAGGTGAAGTCCTCGCCCAGGGTGAAGAACGACTCGCACCCGTCGGCGGTCACCCGCACCGTGTCGGAGATGCCGACGGTCTTGTCGCCGTCGACCCCCCACATCCACGGGATGATGTGGAACGTCATCCCCTCGCGCAGCACGCGCGGGTCGCCCTGGTTGAGGCTGACGATGTAGCCCTCGTCCCAGCTGGGTGGGAACGCGATGCCGATCGAGTACCCCGACCGGGTCACCAGCCGCGCCCCGACGCCGTTGTCCGAGATGATGTTCCGCACGATGTTGTCGGCGTCGGACACGGTGAGCCCGGGCCGGATGGCCGCCTTGACCTCCGCGAGCGCCAGCTTCATCCGCTCCTGCGCCACCAGCATGCTGCGCGACAGGTCGTCGAGCACCACGGTGCGCATCATCGCGGTGTGGTAGCGCCGGAAGCAGCCGCCCACCTCGAGGAAGACGTGCTCCCCCGGCCGCACGGTGCGACCCTCCCAGGTCGCGTGGCCGATCATGCTCCGCGGCCCCGAGGTGACGTACGGCATCACCGCGGGGAACTCGCCGCCGGAGCGGAACATCGCCGACGCGATCTCCGCCGCGATCTCGTTCTCGGTCACGCCGGCGGCGACCGCCTCGATGCCCGCCGCCATCCCGACCTCCGTGGCGCGCGCGGCCCGCCGCATGACCGCGATCTCGGCGTCGGACTTGGTCACCCGCCCCTCCTCCACGATGCCGAAGCAGTCGAGCAGGCGGCCGTCGGTGAACGAGTTGTGGATGTAGTCCTGGTGGTAGGCCGGGAAGTAGTAGCTGTTGCGCTCGTACCCGACGTCCTTGGTGTCGAGCCCGAACTCGCGCAGGGACTGCACGAGGCTCTGGATCGCGTCGCCGGTGTCCGGGTAGGGGCGGGTCAGCTCCACCCACGTGCGCGCGTGGACGTTCGACTCCTCCATGGCACGGGTGATCATGAACGGCTCGTCCTCGAGCGGCACCACCAGCGCCTGGAAGAAGGAGTACCCCGTGGTCTGGTAGTCCGTGAGGTACATGAGGTTCTCGGGGTCGGTGATGACCACCGCGTCCAGCATCCGCTCCGCCATGCGGCGGCGCAGGTCGCCGAGGCGTCTCGCGTACTCCTCGAACGGGAACGTCATGTCGTCGCGCTGCCGCATGCCGGCCTCCTTCTGCTGTCACGCGCCCCGGCGAGGTTGCTCGAGGGCGCTAGAGGGTGTCGCGCACCGCCCCCGCGAGGATCTCCAGGCCCTCGTCGAGGTCGTCGTCGGGAATGGTCAGGGGCGGGATGAGCTTGAGCACGCGGCCGCCGCTGCCGCACGGCCCGATGAGCAGCCCGCGGGCGAAGCACTCCGCCGCGACCGCCTTCGCGAACGCGCCGTCGACCACGTCGAGGCCCTGGATCATCCCGCGGCCGCGCACGGCGAAGCGGCGATCCTTCCCGGCGGACCCGCGGTCGGGGACCTCGGCGGCGAGGCCGTCCAGCACGGACACCATGCGCTCGGCCTTGGCGTGCACCTCGTTCATGAGCTCGTCGTCGTCGAAGTAGGTCAGCGCCTCGTGCCCGGCCACGAACGACAGGCCCTGGCCGCGGAAGGTGCCCGTGTGCTCGCCCGGAGCCCAGTGCGCGTCCAGCTCGGGCCGGTTGAGGTTCATCGCCAGGGGCGTCCCGTAGCCGCCGATCCCCTTGGCGAGGCACACGATGTCGGGGTCGAGCCCCATGCCGTCGAAGCTGAAGTAGCTGCCGGTGCGGCCGCAGCCCACCTGGATCTCGTCGATGACGAACAGCGCCCCGACGTCGCGGGCGAGCCGCTGCACGGCGTGCAGCCACTCGGCGCCGGCCACGTTGACGCCGCCCTCGGCCTGGATCGTCTCGACGACGAACGCGGCGGGGGGAAGCAGCCCGCTCGACACGTCGGCCAGCTGTTCCCGGTACGCCTCGAGCGACGCGAGACCGCCCCCGGGGGCGGTCTCGAACGGCAACCGGTGCACGTTCTCCAACGGCACCCCCGCGGCCCGGCGGAAGACGTCGTTGCCCGTGAGCGCGAGCGACCCGAGGGTCATGCCGTGGAACCCGTGCGTGAAGGCGACCACCTCGCGCCGGCCGGTGACCTTGCGGGCGAGCTTGAGAGCCGCCTCGACGGCGTTGCTGCCCGTCGGCCCCATGAACTGCAAGCGCATCGTCATGCCGCGCGGCTCGAGCACCGTGGAGACGAACTTCGAGATGAAGTCCCGCTTGGTGGTGGTCGCCATGTCGAGGCTGTGCGCGACGCCGTCGGCCTCGAGGAACTCGATCATGGCCCGTTTCATGCGCGGGTTGTTGTGCCCGAAGTTCAGCACCCCCGCACCGGCGAAGAAGTCGACGTAGCTACGGCCGGCCTCGTCCACCTGCCGCGCGTTCGACGCCGAGGCGAACACCGTGGGATACGTGCGGCTGTACCCCCGGATCTCGGATTCCCACTTCTCGAAGACCTCCATCAACCAGATGTAGGTGCCCGAGGCCTCCCCCGTCAAGGAACTCGCGGGACGACCTTCGTAACGTTCTGATGTCGCGGGCCGGGGCCGAACGTGGCGCGGTAGGCGGCGGGCGAGACCCCCAGCGCCCGCGCGAAGTGCTGGCGCAGCGACGCGCCCGTTCCGAACCCGGCGCGGCCGGCGACGGCGTCCACGGGGAGGTCGGAGCGTTCCAGCAGGTCACGAGCCCGCAGGAGGCGCTGCTGCAGCAGCCACTCCCCGGGCGAGAGACCGACCTCGCGGCGGAACCGGCGGGTGAAGGTGCGGGTGCTCATCGACGACTGCCGGGCGAGGCGGTCCAGCGAGAGCGGCTCGTCGAGGTGCTCGAGCGCCCACGACCGCGCGGGGCCGGTGTGGTCCCCCGCCGGCTCGGGCACGGGGGCGTCCACGTACTGCGCCTGGCCGCCGTCGCGGAAGGGCGGCACGACCGTCCGGCGTGCGACGTCGTTCGCGACCGCCGCGCCGTGGTCGGAGCGGATCAGGTGCAGGCACAGGTCGATCCCGGCCGCCTCGCCGGCCGACGTGAAGACCCGACCGTCCTCGGTGAACAGCACGTCCGGGTCCAGCTCGACCGCCGGGAACGCGCGCCGGAACCGCTCGGCCGACATCCAGTGCGTCGTCGCCCGGCGCCCGTCGAGGAGGCCGGCGCGCGCGAGCGCGAACGCCCCGGTGCAGATCGACGCGATCCGCGCGTCCGGGCGGACCTGCCCCAGCAACTCCGCGAGGGAGCTCTGGCCCGGGGCCACGCCCTCCTCGTCGGGCGCGGCGGTGTCGTCCAGCGCGTGCGAGGCCGGCACCACCACGGTGTCGGCGTCGACGAGCGCCTCCGGGCCGTGCGGGACGTCGAGGGCGAAGTCCGCGTCCGAGCGGACCCGGCCCGGCACCGCGGCGCACGTGCGCACCTCGTACAGCCGCTCGCCGCCCGGACCCCGGGCCGTGCCGAACAGCTGGTGCACGGCGCCGAGCTCCAGCGGCATCACGCCGTCGCGCACGAGGACCGTGACGCGGTGCGGACGCGCACCGGGTGCGGCCGTGGCGATGCTCGCCGGAGTCGTCATGGCTCGATCTTTGCACAGGGTGGCTCTCCGGCCACTTCCGGAGGCGCGCGCGGACCGGCAGCGTGGTCGTGGTGGGCGGCGGGCGCCGCCCTTCCCGAGAACCTCGTACCGAGACGGAGCAGCGATGGAGGTCCTGATGGAGAACCCGACGGAGAACGCGACGGAGAACGCGACGGACGATCGGACGGACGACCGGACGGACGCGACGACCGACCCGATGAGGGTGCTGTGGGTGCTCGCCCACCCCGAGCCGCGGTCGCTCACCGCGCACCTGCGCGACGACGGGGTCCGGGCGCTGCGGGACGCCGGGCACGAGGTGGTGCAGTCCGACCTGTACGCGATGGGCTGGGACCCCGTGGTGACGGCTGCCGACTTCGGCGACGCCGCGGACGACCGGCTCGACGTCGCGGGGGCCTCGGAGCGCGCCCTGCGCCGCGGGCAGCTCGCGCCGGACATCCGGGCCGAGCACGACAAGCTGGCCTGGGCCGACACCGTGGTCCTGCAGTTCCCCCTGTGGTGGCTGGGCGTCCCCGCCATCCTCAAGGGGTGGCTCGACCGGGTGCTGGTGCAGGGCTACGCGTACGGCGTGCGCGACGCGGCGACCGGGCGCACCCGGCGGTACGGCGACGGCGGACTGGCGGGCCGGCGCGCGCTGGCCGTGGTGACGGTCGGCGCGGGCACGGGGCTCGGGCCGCGCGGGCTGCACGGCGACCTGGCCGAGACGCTGTTCCCCCTGCTGCACGGCACCTTCTGGTACACCGGCATGCAGGTGGCGGAGCCCGTGCTGGTGCTCGGCGCGAACCGCCTCGACGACGCGGGCTACGCCGCCGTCTCGGCCGGCCTGCGCGAGCGGCTGCTCGCCCTGCCCGACGGCCCGGTGCTGGCGTACCGGAGCCAGGACGGCGGGGACTACGACGAGCGCGGCGAGCTCCACGACGCGCTGGAGCCCGGCCGCCGCGGGCTGGGCGTGCACCTGCGCGCGTGAGGCACGGACGTCACGGCCGCCGGCGCCGGGGCGGCACGAGGTTCGCGAGCGACGAGTACCGCGGCACCCAGCGCGCGAGCGCGGCCGCGGACGCGCCGCCCAGCGTGGCGGTGGCCCACACCCCGGCCGCGAGCGAGCCCAGGGCGGCCCCGGCCGACAGGATCAGCGGCCCGAGCGCGTCGCCCGTGTCCTGGAACAGCCGCCACACGCTGAGGAACGTGGGCCGCACCGCGGCGGGTGCGACGTCGGCGCCCAGCGTCATGACGATCCCCGAGCCCATGCCGTTGCCCACGCCGAGCAGGGCGGCGACCACGGCGAGCGCGCCGGCGGTGTGCGCGAACGGCAGCACCGCCAGCCCCACCGCCATCGTGAGCATCGACGGGACGGCCACCCACAGCCGGCCGAACCGGTCCATCACCTTGCCCGCCGGGTAGAACAGCAGCATGTCCAGGGCGCCCGAGACGCCGAAGACGAGCGACGTCACCTCGGCGTCGAGGCCCAGGTGCTCGCCCCACAGCGGGATGACCGTCTGCCGCGCGCCGCGCACGGCGCTCACCAGCAGGATGGCGACGCCGAGGGTCGCGAACAGCTGCCTGTGCTCGCGCGCGACCGCCGCGATGGACACCCGCGGACCGCCGGCGGGGCGCGGCAGCGCGGCGTCGGCCCGCGGCTCCGGCCGCACCAGGGCGATGACCAGCACCGCGACCAGCGCGGAGCCCGTGCCCAGCCAGAACGCGCCGTGCAGCGACGTCGCCGCGATCATCGCGGCCCCCGCGAACGGCCCCAGGAACAGGCCGATGCGGTGCACCCCCGCGAGGGTCGACATCACGCGCGCCCGCCGCAGCGGCGGCGTGATCTCGGTGAGGTACGCCTGCCGGGCGAGGTTGAACACGGCGTTCGCCGCGCCGAGCGCGAGCACCCCCGCGGCCAGTCCCCACAGCGCCGACGACAGCGCGATCGTCGTGAACGCCACGACGGCGACGCTGCCGGCGACCAGCATCGCCACCCGGTCCCCGAGGCGCTGCGAGAGCGCCCCGGCGGGCAGGTCGAACGCGATCTTGCCGAGCGGCAGCAGCGCGGCCACGAGGCCGGCGACCGTGAGGGTGGCGCCACGGCCCGTGGCGGTGACCGCCACGACCGGCAGCAGCGCACCGATGCCGATCTCCAGCACCAGGGTCGGGAGGAACGCCCCGAGGACGACGCTACGGAACGGGAACAGCGGCGGGGACGGCACGCACCCTTCCTATCGCAAGGGCCCCGTCCGGGGCCGGTCCGTTCACGAACGTCTCGTCCCGCCCGCCGGTCAGTGCATGCGGTCAGTGCATGCGGTCAGTGCATGCGGTCAGTGCATGCGGTCAGTGCATGCGGTCAGTGCATGTAGAGGCCGCCGTCGACGTTGAGGGTCTGCCCGGTGATGAAGCCGGACTCCGCGCCGACGAGGAAGCTCACCGCGGCGGCGACGTCGTCCGGCACCCCCACCCGGTCGACCAGCAGGTCCGCCGCGAGCTCCGCCTTGCGCTCCTCGCTCAGCGTGCCGCCCATGATGTCCGTGTCGATCGGGCCGGGCGAGATCGCGTTGACCGTGATGCCGTGCGGGCCGAGCTCCCGCGCCAGCGCGCGCGTGAGCCCGACCACCCCGGCCTTGGCGACCGAGTAGGGGGTCTTGCTGTACGTCCCGCCGCCGCGCTGCGCCGAGACCGAGGAGAGGGAGACGACCCGGCCGACGCCCGTCCGGACCATCTCGTCGGCGACCGCCCGCGTCACGTGGTGGACGCCATCGAGGTTGATGCGCAGCACCCGGTCCCACTCCGCGTCGTCGAGCTCCAGGTACGGCGTCGGGGAGCTCACCCCCGCGACGTTGACGAGGGCGACGACGGGCGGCAGCGCCGCGGCGAGGTCCCCCACCGCCGCCCGGACCGCCTCCGCGTCGCCGACGTCGACGCCGGCGCCGGCCGCCTCGCCGCCCTCCCGGACCAGCTCCTCGGCCAGGTCCTTGACCGCCGGCCCGTCGACGTCGAGCAGGCCGACGGCCCAGCCCTCCCCCGCCAGGCGGTGCGCGACTGCGCGGCCGATGCCCCGCCGCGAGGCGGCGCCCGTGACGATCGCGGTGCGGGACGTGGGGAACGCGTTCATCTGGTCATCTCCTGTGGATCGGTGTGTCTCGGCCCGCACGGCAGGGCGGCCGCGGGGCTCAGTAGGCGTAGTCGACGCCGCGTCGCCAGTCGGGGAACTCCCAGTCCGACCGCGACACCGAGGCCCCCGCCGCGCTCGCACGCTCGATCGCCGAGTCGAGGCTCTGGGAGCACGTGTCGCTGAGCTTGGCGAGCTCCCCCCGCAGGTCGGTGACGTCGCCCCCGAGGTAGCCCTGGACGATGTCGCCGAGGTGCGGGGCCACCGGGGCCTGGACCGCGAGCGCCTCGTTCACCTCGACGTTGCGCACCTGAGGCTGCGGGGCGCGGAACACGCGGGTCCGGAAGTCCTCGACCAGCCACGCGTACGGCTCGATGACGTCGGCGCCGGCCACCGCGTCCAGGTTGATCGGGGGCTGGTCCATCCCCGTGGCCAGGACGGCCTGGTAGTCGTCCTGGGTGAACGACTCGAGGAGCTCGATGGCGGCCTCGGCGTGGGACGTGTTCCCGGCGGCGAAGAAGGTGGGGGCCGGCGCCCCGCGCGTGATGACCAGGTCCTCGCCCTCGGGCGTGAGCTCGCCGGCCACCGCCATCTTCGGCAGGTGGGCCTCGTTGAGCGCGCGCACCCCGCCGGGTGACCACGGGCCGTCGATGAAGAAGCCGACGTTGCCCGCCGCCCAGCGTCCCCGCGCGTCGGGGACCTGGAACGAGTTGGTGCCGGGCAGCAGCCAGCCGCTGTCGGAGATCTCCTTGACCAGCTCGACGACGTTCAGGTACGCGTCGTCGTCGTACGCGTACTCGCCCGTGTCGTAGCGCAACCCCTGCCAGCCGGGGAACCCCGCCGCCTGGGCGAGGTCGTCGACCTGGTCGCGGACGCGGCCCGAGTCCCCGAGCGCCAGCGTCATCGGGACGTACCGGCCGTCGTCGGCGATCGCCTTGAGCGCCGCACGCAGCTCGTCGTAGCCGTGCGGCGGCTCGAAGCCCACGTCCTGCGCGATCTCGGAGTTGTACCAGGTGCACGCCCAGTACTGGCGGTCGGACATCAGCGGCAGGCCGTACACGACGCCGTCGAGCATGGTGACGCCCTCGACGAACGTCCCCTCGGGGAACCGCCCCATCGCCGCGTCCGAGAGCGTGATGGCGTGCAGCCAGCCCGACTCGACCAGCGCCGACAGCGGCAGCCCCAGCACGTTGGAGTAGATGTCCGGCAGCTGCTGCGACTGGTTCGCCAGCTGGAGCGCCTCCACCGCCTTGCTCGGCTCGTTGTACGTGTACTCGATGCCCACGCCCAGCGCCTTCGCCTGGGCGGCGGCCCATTCCTTGTGGGCCTGCTGGAGGCCGCCGAAGTGGTCCCACCAGCGCAGCCCGGCACCACCTCCGCCGGGCGCGGGGCTCGGTCCGCCGCAGGCGGCCAGGAGGCCCGCGAGGGCGGTCACCCCGACGCCCCCGATGAATCCGCGACGCGAAAGCTCGGTCATTGCTGTCTCCTCTTCGAGAACGAACGACGGATCGGGGAACGCCTACGACTTCACCGCGCCGGCGATGCCTTCGACGAAGTACTTCTGCATGAAGACGAACAGGACGACGACCGGGAGGATCGAGATCACGCCCGCGGCCGCCATCCCCGGCCAGTCGGTCGAGTTCTCCCCCACGAAGGCCTGCATGCCGACGCTGACCGTGCGCAGCGCGGGATTGCTGAACGAGAAGACCAGGGGCAGGAAGAAGGCGTTCCAGGTGGTGAGGAACGTCAGGATCCCCACCGTGGCCGTGACGGGCATCGACAGCGGCAGCATGATCCGCAGGAAGACCCGGAGGAACCCCGCCCCGTCGACGATCGCGGCCTCCTCGAGGTCCGCGGGCAGCTTCCGGAAGTAGCCGGCGTAGATGAGGATCGCGGCGACGTTCGACGCGCCGGCCATCGCCATGATCATGCCGGTCAGCGAGTTGAGCAGGCCCAGCTGCATCGAGACCTTGACGATCGGGATGATCGTGTAGCCCGTCGGCACGAACAGCGTCGCGACGAAGATGCCGATGATCAGGCGCGACCCGGGGAAGCGGTAGCGCCCCACGACGTAGCCGGCCAGGGCGCAGCGGACCACGACGATCAGCGTGACGGCGACCGTCACGATCACGGTGTTGAGCAGGTAGTGCCCGAACTGCCCCGTGGTCCACGCGCGGACGTAGTTCTCCCACTGCGGCGCGTCGGGCACCAGGTTCAGCCCGCCCGCGAACACCTCCCCCGACGTCTTCAGCGACGCCGAGACCATCCAGAGGAAGGGGAAGACCCAGAGGAAGGCGCCGGCGGCGAGCAGGACGGCGAAGATCCACCAGCCGCGGCGCCTCGGGTGGCGTCGCCCGCCGCGCGGGCTGCCGTGCCTGCTGTCAGGGGGCCTGGTCCCGGCCTGCGGGCCGGCGTCGTGCCGTGCCGTGAGGGTGCTCATGATGCCCGTCCCTTCTGGAGCCGCTGCGAGGAGAACGTGGCCCACGCCTGGACCGCGACGACCACCAGGACGAGGAGCCCGAACAGGACCGCGGCGGCGGAGGCGAAGCCGAGCTGCGGGATCGAGGCCGCGAACGCCCAGCGGTAGATGTAGATCTCGATGATCTCGGTGCTGTAGAAGGGCCCGCCGGCCGTCATCGTCTGCATGAGGTCGAACGCGTGGAAGCAGTCCTCGACGGTGAGCACCGAGATGATGAGCAGGAACGGCAGCAGCATCGGCAGCGTGATGTGCCGGAAGATCCGCACCCCTCCGGCGCCGTCGATCCGGGCGGCGTCGTACACGTCCTGCGGGATCGTCTGGAGGGCGGCCAGCCAGTAGATCATCGTGATGCCGAAGAACTTCCACACGTAGGTCAGCGCCGCCGCGTACAGGGCGGTGTCGGAGTCGCCCAGCAGGTCGACGGGCGGTAGGTCGAACACCCCGAACAGGGCCGCGAGCGGGCCGGACCCCGGGTCGAGGACGAACCGCATCACGACGCCGATGATCGCCGTCGTGGTCACCACCGGCAGGAAGTAGACGGTGCGGAAGAACCGGGCGAACGGCATCCTCGGCGAGTTCAGCAGGATGGCGAGGACGAAGGCACCGAAGATGCGCAGCGGCGCCACGACGAGCATGAACACGAGCGTGATGCGCACCGAGGACCAGAACATCGGGTCGCCGAGGACCGCCTGGTAGTTGCTGATCCCCACGAACGTCTGCTCGGAGCTGAACCCGTTCCACTCGACGAGCGAGTACCAGTAGCTCGCGACGATCGGATAGATCGTGTAGATGCCGTACAGGACGAACGTCGGCATGAGGAACGCGTAGATCCACAGGGTGCGGCGCCGTTGGCGCGAGCGCCGTTCCGGGCTCGGGCGGCGGGCGGACGGCCCCTCCGCGGCGCGGCGCGGGGCGGGTGGGGGCGGTGCTGCGGTCCGTGCTGGTGTGGTCGGCACCGCCGACCGTGTCTGACTCGCCATCGAGCACTCCGTCGTGTCGGTCCGGCTAGCGGATCTGGCTGATCGAGAAGGTGCGGGGGTCCCCACCGATGCGGGTGCCCGTGTCCAGGGCGTCGATCGCGGCCCGGTGCGCGGGCGTGAGCCCGACGCGGTCCAGCGAGGCGTTCTCGCGCATGCGCGCCGGCGAGACCGTCTTCGGGATCACCAGCCGGCCCTGGTCCAGGTGCCACCGCAGCACCACCTGGGCGGGCGTCACGCCGAGCTCCTCCGCGATCGCGACCACGTCCGGGTGGCGCAGCCCGGAGCCCTGGCCCAGCGGGGAGTACGCCTCGACGGCGACCCCGTACGCGCGGCAGGCGGCGACGACGTCGGGCTGCTGGAACGCGGGGTGCAGCTCGACCTGGTTCACCACCGGCATCTGGTCGGCGAACCCGGCGAGCTCGTCGAGGTGCTCCGCGAGGAAGTTCGAGACGCCCACCGCCCCGACCCGGCCCTCGTCCCGGAGCCGTTCGAGCGCCCGCCAGGAGTCCTGCCACAGGCCGGCGGCGGGGTTCGGCCAGTGGATGAGATAGAGGTCGACGTGGTCGAGACCCAGCCGATCGCACGTCTCGTCGTAGGCCCGCAGCGCCTGGTCGTACCCCTGGTCGCCGTTGCGGAGCTTCGAGGTCACGAAGACCTCGTCGCGCGGCAGGCCGGAGGCCCGCACCGCGGCACCTGCGCCCTCCTCGTTGACGTACGCGGCCGCGGTGTCGATGTGCCGGTAGCCGGCCTCGAGGGCCTGCTCCACGACCTGCTGCGCCTCCGCGGACGGCACCTGGAAGACCCCGAGCCCGACCTCCGGCACGACCGTGCCGTCGCGGAGCGTGCGGGTACGCCGCAGGGTCGCGCTCATCGGACCGGTCGACGTCCCGGTCACCGGGCCGGCTCCAGGACGAGCAGGGACACCGCCGGCAGCGGCAGCGCGACCGACAGCTCCACCTCCGACGACGGGACCGCCACCCGACGCGCGGGCTCCAGCTCCTCGAGCCCCTGCCGTGCCTGGAGCAGCGCGAGCTGCGCGTCGGTCGGCAGCTGGGGCGAGCCCGCCTCGACCCAGGCGGTGTGGGCGTTGCTGTGCCCGGCGTCGATGCGGAAGTGGCTGAGCGTGTAGGCCTCGGCGTCGAGCCCCGAGACCCGGAGCGTGACGTCGGCCTCGAGCTCGTCGCGCTGGTACTGGTCGTCGGTGTGCCGCCAGACGAGGACCGCGACGGTGCCGGACGTCGAGCGGGACGCCAGGGCGTCGATCTCCTCGGGCATGCTGGCGCCGTCGGCCTCGTCGAGCAGCGTGACCGGGTGCGCGGCGTCCGAGACCGCGTCGACCCGCCGTTCGCCGAGCCGGCTCAGCGCCCGGTACGCGTTGAGCAGCGGCTTCTCGAGCCCGCCGGCCGTGAGGAACGCCCGGGTCCCCTCGAAGTACCGCTCGCCCTCGAAGTAGAAGCTCCAGGAGGTGGCCTGCTCGACCCGGACCTCCTCCGTGTCGTTGAGGTCGAGGAGCTTCTTCATCAGCTTCACCTGGAACACGGGGTAGTACTCCGTGTTCTGGAACTGGAAGTTGGCGTTGTCGTAGACGCTGTAGTGCGCCGGCACCCCGGCGTCGCACTCGTCCACGATGGCGGGCAGGCCGCGGTACTCCTCGAATTCCGCGATCACCCGGAGCATCCGGCGGACCTCGAACAGCATCTTGTGCGCCGACGGGTTCTGCTTCTCCGGCGCCTCGCCCCCGGTCGGGCCGTAGACCCGCCAGGGCGTGAACGCGGAGCCCTTCGTGTGGAAGGAGACGAAGTCGATCGGGTCCCCCTGGTCGCGGGTGTGCCGGAGGAAGCCGCGCAGGAACTCCACGCCCGCCCCCGTGACCGCCGGCCCGCCGACCTTCGCCCCCGGGAGCACGCTGCGCACCGCCCGCGCCGTGACCGAGTAGAGGTCGTAGAACTCCTGGGGCGTGCCCTTCCAGTAGAAGATGTCGGGCTCGTTCCACAGCTCCCAGAGCCAGGTGCTCACCTCCTGCTCGCCGTACCGCTCGAGGCAGTGCCGGGCGTGCGTGGCGACGAGGTCGCCCCAGCGGCCGTAGTCCCTGGGCGGGTAGGCCCAGGCACCGGCCTCGTAGCTGCTGTACACCGTGGGGCTGGGCGTCACCCGGAGCTCGTCGGCCGCGTCGGGCAGGAGGTCGCGCGGGGTGAACGCCAGCTCGACGAGCACGTGGTGCCCGGCCTCGACGATCGCGTCGTACGCCTGGTCGACGATCGTGAAGTCGTAGACGGCGTCGCCCGCGGCGTCCTCGTGGTAGACGTTCCCGTTGCCCCAGTGCGGGATGCCGAAGCCGGTGCCCGAGCAGAACACGTAGTGCGGCCGCACGTGGAACCCGCGGTCCGTCAGCTCCCCGAAGGTCTGCAGCAGCCGGCGGCCGGTCGCGGTGTAGGTCCAGTTGATCTCGTCGAACCCGATGCTCTCCCAGATCCGGGCGAGGTCTCCTCGGTCGGCGCCCGCGTCGACCCGGACGACCGCGCGGCGCACGTGCGGCGCCGAGGGGTCGCTCGGAGCCGAGCTCGGGAAGCTCAGGTCGGTGCCGATTCCAGGGTTCACGTCCACGCTCGAGCTCACGTTCGCGCCTCTCATGCTCACGGCCGGCAGCGGTGCCGGGTCGTCACCGTCGACGACAGTCAGCGACACTAGGAGGCGAGTTCATAGATTGTCAACAACATACTGTCGGCAACGAGCCCGTAGGATGAACGTCAGCCGCTCCTCGACGTCGAGGCGCGGCGGCCCGCCGTACGAAATGATGAGGCGGGCGTGACGAGAGGAGCGTGTCGATGAATCCGCTGGGGACTGCGCCCCGGGCCACCCTCGCCGAGTACGTGGTCGGCGTCATCCGCGACGAGATCGCGCGCGGTGAGCTACGACCCGGCGAGCACCTGCGCGAGACCGAGCTCGCCGCGGCGCTCGACGTGAGCCGCGGACCGGTGCGCGAGGCGCTCGCGATCCTCGAGGCCGAGGGACAGGTCGAGATCCGCCGCCACCGCGGCGCGTTCGTCAGCGTCCTGACCCAGAAGGACGTCGAGGAGGTGCACACCCTGCGCGCCGCCATCGAGGTGCTGGCGGCGGAACGCGCGACCGTCCGCATGACCGGGTCGCACCTCGCCGAGCTGGACCGCATCCTCCTGGCGATGAAGAGCACGTCGGGCTCGGTCGCCCCCGAGGAGGCGGTGCGCCTGGACCTCGCGTTCCACGACGTCCTCTACGACGCCGCCGACCACGCCCGCCTGCGCCGGGTCTGGTCGTCGATCCGGAGCCAGGTCGCGTTCTTCCTGCACGTGCGCAACGTGAACTTTCCCGACTTCCCCACGGTCGGGCACGTCGAGCACCTGGAGCTGCGGACGGTGCTCAGCCAGGGCGACCCCGTCGCCGCACGGGTCGCCGTCGAGAAGCACATGACCGGGTCGTTCGCGCGCCTGAGCCGGCTCGAGCTGCCGTCGGACGTGGAGCGCTAGGCCACCACCGCGTCACGCGCGCCGCGTCGTGAGGAGCAGCGCGGGCAGGTGCCGCTCCTCCCCCGCGGTGCGTGCGGCGATCTCGGCGTCCGAGACCGTCGTGGACGACCAGGCGGGCCCGTCGAACGCGGCGCGCAGCCGGTCGTCGGTCGTGCCCCAGCCGAGCCCGGCGGCCACGGACATCGCGAGGACGGCGACGAGCGCGTCGGACAGGCAGATCGCCTCCAGCCCCGCCACGTAGGCGGCGCGACCGGGGTCGTCCAGGGTGTGCAGCAGCCCTGAGTCGAGGACGGTCCGTGGCCGCACGTCCAGGCGGTCGAGCCGGCGGGCGTCCGCGACCTCGAAGCGCACCTCGCCGGGCGGGTCGACGATCGACTCCGCGGCCCGCTCCCGCGCGCGGGAGATCGCGTGCGCCGCGGCGTCCACGCCCACCACCCGGCGGCCCGCCCGGGCGACCGCGAGCGCCAGCACGCCCGTGCCGCAGCCGACGTCGAGCACCGGGTCGGCGAGCACCGACCGGCGCACGAGCGCCAGGAGCGCGGGCTGCGGGCGCCCGATCTCCCACGGCGGCGGGACGTCCGCGGCGTAGAGGGCGTCGAAGTCGTGCACCTGGCGGGCCATGCGAGCACCTCCCGACACCCATCCTGCGCCCGACGGGCCCCGCTCGACGGCTACCGCCAGGCCAGGACGGCGAACGGCAGCGCCGCGACGACGGCGCCGGCGGCGAGCACGACGCCGTCCGTACGGGTCCACGGCGCAGGCTCCGCCCAGGTCCGGCGGTGGGCGCCTGCGAAGCCCCGGGTGTCCATCGCGACGGACATGGCCGCCGCGTCGCGCAGGGTGGCGGCCAGCACGGCGAACGTCACCGACGCCGCGTGGCGCGCTCTCGAGAGCGGGCCCCGCCCGGGCCCGACGCCGCGCGACCGACGCGCCCGCGACGCCTGCTCCCACACGGCGCCGAGCCGCTCGAACCGCTGCAGCGCCGCGGCCACCCCGACGACGAAACGGGCCGGCAGGCGCAGCCGCTGGCCGAGCTGGTCGGCCAGCCCGCTCGGGTCGACCAGCGGGGCGAGGGCCACGCCGGGCAGGGCGAGCACCGCGATGCGGGCCCCCGCGACGGCGGCCACCACCGGGTCGTGGCCACCGAGCAGCCACGTCGACCACGCCACCGACGCGACCGCGACGACCACCGCGAGGTAGCGGGCCGGAGAGCCGGCGCCGCGCGGCAGGAGCAGCAGCCCGAGAGCCAGCGACCCGCCCAGCGCGACGGCGGCGCTCGCGACGTCCCGGACGCCCAGGGAGGCGACCAGCCCGAGCAGCCCGAGGGCCACGAGCACGAGGGCGTTCACGCGCCCCAGCGCGCCGGTCACACCGCCACCGTCGCTCGCTCGCTCGTCGCGCCGCCGAGCCGCACCTGGTGCCCCGCGAGGGCGACGAGGTGCGCGTCGTGGGTGCTCGCCGCGACGGTGGCGCCGTGCCGGGCCGCGGCGCCGGCCCACCCGGCCACCGCCGCCCAGGTCCCCCTGTCCTGGCCGACGGTCGGCTCGTCGAGCAGCACGAGCCCCGGCCGGTGCGCCAGCGCCGCCGCCAGGGCGAGCCGCCGCTGCTCGCCGCCGGACAGCCGGAACGGATGCGCGTCGGCGAGGTGGTCGAGGCGCAGCAGCGCGAGCACGGCGTCCACGTCCACCCGGACGCCGAGGTGCCGGCCGGTGAGCTCCACCTCGTCCCGCACGCGCAGCGCGAGCAGGCCGTGCTCCGGGTGCTGCGGTACCCACCCGCAGGACCGCGCGAGCTCCTCCGAGCGGGCCGTCCGCCCCGGGACGCCCCGCACCTCGCCGGCCGTCGGCCGCAGGTGCCCCGCAAGAGTGGCGACGAGCGTGGACTTCCCCGCCCCCGAGGGCCCCGTGACGGACGTGAGGCGGCCCGCGGGCAGCCGCGCGGCCACGCCGTCGAGGGCACGCGTCGTGGTGCGACCGCGCAGGCCGCGGGTCACCAGGTCGACGCGGAGGCCGGCGACGACGACGTCCGGCCCGGGCACGTCCGGCGCCACCAGCGCCGCGGGAACGGACAGCGGGGACGGCGCCGCCACGCCGGGCAGCCAGACGCCGGCGCGCGTCAGGTCGTCCCGCAGGGCGGACGGGACGTCGCGCAGCGCGGCGGGCGCGACGTCGTGCGTGACCCGGCCGCCCGGTCCGAGCACCACGACGCGGTCCAGGTGCTCGAGCCACGGCCCGACGTGGTGGTCGACCACGACGAGGGACGTGTCCGAGCCCTCCAGCGCGCCGACGACGGCGGCGCGCACCTCGGCCGCCGCGGCGGGGTCGAGCATCGCGGTCGGCTCGTCCAGGAGCAGCAGGCCCGGCGCGCTCGCCAGCGCCCCGGCGAGCGCGAGCCGCTGCAGCTCGCCGCCCGAGAGGGCCGACGTCGGCCGGTCGGGCGGGTGGCGCAGCCCGACCCGGTCGAGAGCCTCCCCGGCCCGGCGCCAGATCTCGTCCCGCGGCAGGCCGGCGTTCTCGGGGCCGAAGGCGACGTCCCGGCCGATCCGGGCCGCGACGACCGCGGAGCCCGGGTCCTGCGGGACGAGCCCCACCCCGCCGTCCACGTGGACGGTCCCGGACAGCTCGCCGGGCAGCGGGTCGCCCAGCACGCCCGCCAGGGCGTGCAGCACGGTCGACTTGCCCGCCCCGCTGGGACCGACCAGCCCCAGGCGCTCCCCCGCGCCGACGGTGAGGTCGAGGCCCTCGATCGTCGGGGCCCGGCGCCCGGTGGGCCGCCAGCACAGCCCTCGCACGCGAACCCGGACGTCGTCGTGCGCCACGCCGTCAGGCCGGCGCGCGGTCGACGGCACGGTCGACGGCGCGGTCGGCGAGGTCGCGACCCGGGCCGAACGCGTCGAGCACGCCCGCCCGCGCGAGGGCGCGCACGAGCGCCGCGCCCCCGAGGCCGGCGAGCAGCGCGCCGGAGAGCCCGAAGAGGCCCAGGTACGCCAGGCGGAAGCCCCACTCCCAGTCCGGGTAGTACGCGAACCACTCGTACACGGCGCCGCACGCGCCCGCCGCCGCGCCCGCCAGGGCCGCGACCGCGGCGCCGAAGCGCCGGTAGAGGAACAGGGCGAGGACGAGCTCGGCGCCGAAGCCCTGGACGACGCCGGAGACGATCGCCGAGAAGCCCCAGCCGGCGCCGAGCAGCGCCTCGACGCTCGCGGCGACGACCTCGGCGAGCAGCGCCGCGCCCGGACGGCGGACGATGAGGCCGCCCAGCACGCCGCCGAGCAGCCAGCCGCCCCCGAGCAGCCCGGTGGCCGGCGGGAAGGCGACCGCCAGCCCGGCTGAGAGCAGGTGGTAGAGCTGGGTCCAGCCCCAGAAGACGACACCGACGGCCACGCCGAGCATGGCCACGGTGACGAGGTCGACGGTGCGGTACCGCAGGGACGCGCTGCGCGCGAAAGTGGGCGCGGACATTCCAGGTAACTCCCTTCGCCGGTGCTAACCGGAGCAGGTTCCAAGGGTCTGCGGCTGTGCCCGCACTCTCAGCGCCCCTTCGACGGCGCTCCCCTGTCATGGGTGTCTTCAGATGTGACTTCAGGTGTGACTTCACGGCGGCCGACGACGCGGCCGCAGGTCCGACCCTAGGCGACGACGGCGTCGGCGCAAGGGCGTCCCGCACCGTGAAACCCCTGGTCACGCAAGAAGGCCCGGAACCGTGTGGTTCCGGGCCTTCTCGTCGGGGTGGAGCTGAGGGGACTCGAACCCCTGACCCCCTGCATGCCATGCAGGTGCGCTACCAGCTGCGCCACAGCCCCGAGAACCGACTCTCGCGGCCGACGGGCGACCGGGCGATTCGTCTGATTCGGTGCGTTCCTCCGGGCTTGCGCCCCTCGGGAACGTCGATATCTTAGGCAGACTTCGGGCCAGGTTCCAAATTCCAGTCCGGCCCCGCCTGCCAGCGGTCCAGGGGGTACCCCGCGCCCACGTTGTGCGCCACGAGGCGCCAGGCGGGCACGGCACCCTCGCCCGCACGGTGCAGGTGCGACCAGTGCACGTTGTGCATCCCCGACAGCCCGCGCCACGTGGTCGGGTCGAGCCCGAGCAGCGCCGTCACCGCCAGCGAGATGGCGGCGCCGTGCGACACGACGACGAGCGTCGCGTCGTCGTCCAGGTCGCCGGCATGCTCGGCCAGGGCCTCGGCCATGCGCTCCGCGACCGCCGCCTTCGTCTCGGCCCCCGCGCCCACGGGCTCCGCGCCCAGGCGCCAGGCGGCGTACTCCTCGGGCCAGCGCTCCTGCAGCTCCGCGCCCGTGAGGCCCTCCCAGGCGCCGAAGCCGCGCTCGCGCAGGCGCTCGTCGGTGACCAGGGGCTGCCCGCCGAGCGCGTCCGCGTACGCGGTCGCCGTCTCGACGGCGCGCCCCAGGTCGGACGACACGATGCGCGTCGCGCGGTGCGACGACGCGAGCGCGGAGCCGCCCTCCGCCGCCTGCCAGCGCCCGACCTCGTCGAGCGGGATGTCGATCTGCCCCTGCAGCCGCAGGGACGCGTTGTAGGCGGTGCGGGCGTGCCGCAGCAGGACGACGGTGCCGGCCGTCACCGCTCGTCGCCCGCGAGACGGATCGCCCCGTCGCCCCCGCCGTCGCCGTACTCGGCGGCGGCCGCCGCGCCGTCACCGCCGCGCGCGTCCTCCGGCAGCTCCACCGCCGGGCAGTCCTTCCACAGCCGCTCGAGCGCGTAGTACACGCGGTCCTCGGCGTGCTGCACGTGGACGACGACCTCCCCGAAGTCCAGCAGCACCCACCGCGCCTGCGCCTTGCCCTCCCGACGGATCGGCTTGGAGCCGGCGAGGAACATCGCCTCCTCGACGGCGTCCACGATCGCCGAGACCTGGCGCTCGTTCGTGCCGGAGGCGATGAGGAACACGTCGGTGAGCACGAGCTGGTCGCTCACGTCCAGCGCGATGATCTCCTGCGCCTTGCGGTCCGACGCGGCCCGGGCGGCGACGACCGCCAGCTCGACGGCGCGGGGGCTAGCGGTCATGCAGCGGCTCCGGGGTGCTCGTACGTGAGGGAGACGCCGGCCGCGGGCGCGGCGGCGTCGGTATCGGTCTGGAAGTTGCTGTCGTCGGGCGCCTGGAGCAGCAGCTTCCAGACCAGGAGCCCCAGCACGAACGCGACGACCACGAGGACGATGTAGTGCAGCCAGGTGTACGACGCCTCCGGCTCGTCCCAGTCCTCGTCGTCGTCCTCGTCGTCCAGCGGCGCGGCCGACCGCGCGCGGACGGGCTGCTCCGACGCGACCAGCGCGTCGAACGGGGACGCGGCGGGTCGCTCCGGCGCGGCCGACGGCTGTGCAGGGCCCGCAGCGGGGCGGGACGGCGGCACGGACGCGGGCCGCTCGGTGGTCGGGCTCGCCCAGGGCAGCGGGGGCGCGACCGACGTGGCGCCGGGCGGCGCCGGGCTCGGTGCCGCCTGGGCGGGCGGCGCCGAGGCCGCGGTGGCGCCGAACGGCGACGCGGTGCCCGTCGTCGCGAACGGGGAACGGCGGGCAGGGCCGTCGGGGCGCGGCGCGACCGTGGCCGGCGGGCTGGCAGCCGGGGCGGCCGGGGGCGCGGCGCTCGCCGGTGCCGTACCCACCCCCCACCTGCCCGGCATACAAGTACCGTCGGG
>NZ_JBHTVC010000077.1:0-20826 GCF_042793275.1 Isoptericola sp. NPDC056578 | reverse complement strand
GCGCACGGGCCGTCGTCGTCCCGTCGCGGATGTGTTTGTTCTAGTAGTCGTAGAACAAGTAGTCTGACGCCCGTGATGTGGCGCATCGATCCGACGAGCGACGAGCCGCTGTACGCGCAGCTGGTCGCCCAGGTGCGCCTCGGCGTCGCGCACGGCACGCTCCGCCCGGGCGAACGGCTTCCCTCGGCCCGGGAGCTCGCGGCCTCCCTCGACCTCAACATGCACACCGTGCTGCGGGCCTACCAGGTGCTGCGCGACGACGGCACGCTCGAGCTGCGGCGCGGGCGCGGCGCCGTCGTCGCGTCCACCACACCCGACCTGGCCGACGTCGAGCGGGCGGTGGCCGACCTGGCCGCCGCGGCCCGTCGTGCCGGGCTGTCCGTCCAGACCACCACCACCCTCGTCACGGAGGCGATGCACCGATGACCACCGCTCCCCCGCCCGGCAGCCCCCGAGCACGCTCCGGCACGGAGGTGTGGCGCCCTCTCGCGCGCCGCGCGATGGCCTGGTCGTCACTCGTGGGCGTCGTGCTCGCGCTCGGCACGGCCGCGGTGGTCTGGGCATGGCGGGACGAGCTGCCCGCGCAGGTCGCGACGCACTGGAGCCGGAGCGGGGCGCCCGACGGCTTCATGTCGCCGACGGCCCTGGCGCTCGTCGGGGTCGTGACCACCGTCGCGCTCTGCGGTCTCTTCGCGGCGATCGGGCTGACGCAGGGCGCCGCCGCCTCGACCCGGCGGATCACCGCCGCGGGCTGCGTGTGGTCGGGCGCGTTCCTGGCCGCGATCGTCGTCGGCACGCTCGCGCCCCAGCGCGGCCTCACCGACCCGTCCCAGGTCGAGCTGTCCGGCACCGCGCTGCTGACGGCCTTCCTCCTGCCGCTCGTCCCGGCGGGGATCGCGGCCGCGCTCGTCCCGGGCGACCCCGCGATGCCCGC
Organism: Isoptericola sp. NPDC056578; assembly: GCF_042793275.1. NCBI lineage: Bacteria > Bacillati > Actinomycetota > Actinomycetes > Micrococcales > Promicromonosporaceae > Isoptericola > Isoptericola sp. NPDC056578. The sequence goes on along the minus strand of NZ_JBHTVC010000077.1, from coordinate 19,892 downwards.
CGTCGAGGCCGTCCCCGAGGACGCGCCCCGGGTCACGCTCCGCGACGGCGAGCGCGCGGTCTGGCTGCGTCGCGCGACGGGCGGGCCGGGCCTCGCCGTCGGGGCCGTCGCCGTCGCCCTGACGACGCTCGCCGCGGCGCTGACCGCCGAGTGGTCGATGCTGGTCGTCCCCGTGGTCCTCGCCGCGCTGTTCGTCACGATGTTCGCCTTCACCGTCCGGGTGGACCCCGCCGGCCTCACGGTGCGTTCCGCCGCCCGCTGGCCGGGCACCCACGTCCCGGCGGGCGAGGTGGTTCGGGCGTCGGTGACCCAGGTGCGCCCGCTGCGCGACTACGGCGGCTGGGGCTGGCGCACCGCCCGCGACGGGCGCGTGGGCGTGGTCCTGCGCTCGGGCGAGGCGCTGCTGGTGGAGCGCACCGGGGGGCGGTCGTTCGCCGTCACGGTCGACGACGCCGCCGAGGCCGCCGCGCTGCTGAACACGATGGCCGACCGCGCCCGGAGCCGCTGACCGCCCGCGGCCTCAGGCGAGCAGCTCCGGGTGCGCGGCCGCCACGCGGCGCGGCGCCTTGGCGAGCCAGGCGTCCACGAGAAGCTCGCGGAGCGCGTCGCCGTCGACCGCCTCGAGCCGGACGAGGACGACGGGCACGCCGTCGAGGTGCGGGATCGTCAGCGTCTCCGGGCGGGCGGCGAGCACGGCCTCCTTCTCCCCCAGGTCGTCCACGACCACGGCGAGGATCGGCCCGGTCGGCACCGGCTCGTCCCCGAACCGCCGCACGTCGGCCTTGCTGAACGGCCGCAGCCAGGAGAACACGCGGCCTGACACCGCCCACGCCCGGTTCCGGAACGTCGTCGTCTCGGTGACCTCGGGCAGCCCCGCAGCGGTGCGGGCCGCGTCGTCGATCGTCGCCATCCCCCGAACCTAGCGGCGGTCCCGCCGCACGCACGGCGTCGGCTAGGGTGTGACGGGCATTACCCCGTACTCCCGGTACCGGACACATCGGCACGACCGCATCATCTCGACGAGGAGCACCCCGCCCCATGAGCACCCTGCGCATCGGCATCCAGACCGGCTACTGGTCCCGCAAGCCCCCGAAGGGCATCGTGCCCGCGCTCGTCGCGGCCGAGGCGCTGGGCCTCGACTCGGTCTGGACGGCGGAGGCGTACGGCTCCGACGCGTTCACCCCCCTCGCCTGGTGGGGCTCCCGCACCCGCCGCCTGCGGCTCGGCACCGGCATCGCGCAGATGGCGGCCCGCACCCCGACCGCCACCGCCATGCAGGCCATCACCCTCGACCACCTCTCGGGCGGGCGCTTCGTGCTGGGGCTGGGGGCGTCCGGCCCGCAGGTCGTCGAGGGCTGGTACGGCCAGCCCTACCGTCGGCCGTTGGCGCGCACCCGCGAGTACGTCGACGTCGTGCGACAGGTCTTCGCCCGCGAGCGCCCCGTCACCGCGGACGGCGAGTTCTTCCGCCTCCCGCTGCCCGCGGACGCCCCCGGCGCCACCGGCCTCGGCAAGGCCCTCAAGCCGACCGTGCACCCCCGCCGCGCCGACATCCCGATCGTGCTGGCGGCCCAGGGGCCGAAGAACGTGACGCTCGCCGCCGAGATCGCCGACGGCTGGATGGCGGGCTTCTACGCGCCGCGGGCCGACGCCGAGCACCGCGAGCTGCTCGCGTCCGGGTTCGCGCAGCGCTCCGACGCGCGCAGGCCGTCGTCCGACTTCGAGGTGCTCGCGACGGTGCCCGTGGTCGTGCGCGACGACGTCGAGGCCGCGGCGGACGTCATCCGCCCGCACATCGCGCTGTACGCCGGCGGCATGGGCTCGAAGGAGGCCAACTTCCACAAGGCGTCGCTGGACCGCCTCGGCTACGCGGCCGAGCTCGACGAGGTCCAGGCGCTGTTCCTCGCGGGCCGCCGGGAGGACGCCGCGCGCGCCGTGCCGACCGAGCTCGTCGAGGAGGTCGCGCTGGTCGGCCCCGCGGACAAGGTCGCGCGCGACCTGGCCCGCTGGGACGGCACGGCGCTGACCACGATGCTGCTGCAGGGCGACCCGTCGTCGATGCTCACCGTGCTCGCCGCGGCGCAGGCTGCGCGCAAGGACGCCGACGGCGGCACGCCCCTGGGGGCCCGCGTGCGCGCCGCCGCCGGTGCGGCCGCCGCCCGCGTGGCGCCGAAGAAGGCGTAAGCCCCCGGACGAGTGGTGCCCAGCCGGGCCGGACCCCGCTACCCTCACCGTCCGTGAGCCCGATCGCCGCGATCTCGTCCGTGTTCCGCCGCTACGCAGTCTTTTCCGGGCGTGCCCGCAGGGCCGAGTACTGGTGGTTCGTCGTGCTGCGCGCCGTGGTGATCGTCGCCGTCGGCGTCGCGATCAACGCGAGGACGTCACCGTCCGGGGTGCCGGAGCGCCCGAGCACCGACGTCCTCGTGGCCGTGCTCCTGGTGATCCTCCTCGCCTGCCTGCTGCCCGACCTCGCCGTCACGGCCCGTCGCCTGCACGACACCGGCCTCTCCGGGATGTGGCTCCTGCTCTGGCTGGTGCCGGGCCTGGGCGCTCTTGCCGTGTTCCTCATGACCGTCTTGCCCGGCGACCGTGGCCCCAACAGGTTCGGGCCGGACCCCCGCGCGCACCGTGGGGGCGCCGTCGCCGCACGCCACGCGGTCCCGGCGAGCCTCTGACGTTCGACTCAGCCGTCCTCGGGGAACCAGACGGCGCGGCGCAGGTCCACGCGCCGGCCGTCGCGCGAGAGCGGGCAGCCCTCGGCGCGCAGCGCGTCGAGGGCCGCCGTGAGGTGCCGCGCCGGCGGGGCACCCGACGCGTTCACCACGCGCCACCAGGGCACGAGGTGGTCGTCCTGCACGGGACCGATCACCGCGGCGCCGTCCGGCACGAGGTGCGCGTAGCGGTCGCCGGAGCCGGCCATGACGTTCCCGACCTGTCGAGGCCCGCCCCGCCCCAGCCGCTCGCCGACGATCTCGGCGATCAGCCCGTACGTCATTGCGCGGCCGGACGGGATGCGGCGCACCAGGGCGAGCACCTCCGCGGCGTACTCGTCGGGGGCGTCGAGGGGCTCGTCGGACGTCGAGGCGCGGGCTGGCACACCGCGACCCTACGGCCCGTCGCCGACCCCGGCGGCGGACCGAACCGCGGGTCGCCGGAGGACCGTCCGGCGGGTCCGGAAATCCGCTGGCCCCGAGCCCCGGACCGCGCCACGATCGGCAGGTGACCTCCGACCGCTCCCGCACCGCCCTGCCCGCCGGCTACCGCAGCCGCACGCTCACCGCCGACGACCGCGGCGCGCTGCTCGACCTGGACACCTGGGCGTTCCCCGACCCGCACTCGGTGGCGGAGTTCGACGACCTGCCGCTGCCGCTGACGTGGGAGCGGGCTGTCGGCGTCGAGGTCGAGGGCGCGCCCGACGACGGGCTCGCCGCGATCCGTGCGTCCTACCCGTTCTCCCGCTTCCCCGTGCCGGGCGCCACGCTGCCCACGGCCGGCCTGACGTGGGTGGGCGTGCACCCGCAGCACCGCCGCCGGGGGCTGCTCACCGCCATGATCGACGACCACCTCGACGCGTGCCGGCGGAGGGGCGAGCCGCTGTCCGCGCTGTTCGCCGCCGAGACCGCCATCTACGGACGGTTCGGGTACGGCAAGGCGGCCGACGACCTGCGTATCGCCGTCCCGCGGGGAGCGGCGCTGCGCGACGTCCCCGGCGCCGCGGACCACACCGTGCGCGTGGAGCACGCCGACCGCGCACGCCACGGCGACCTCGTCGCCCGCCTGCACCGTGCTCCGGGCCTGCCCGCGGGCCCGGCGGGGATCAACCGGCCCGGCTGGGCCACGCGGGAGACCGACGCGCTGTGGGAGAGCTACTGGGCGGACCCGAAGTCGTTCCGGGCGGGCGGGCGCGAGTCGCTGCGCATCGTCGTCGTGGAGCGCGACGGCGAGGCGCGCGGCTACGCGACGTTCCGCCGCAGCCTGGACTGGCAGGTCACCGGTCCGCGCGGCACCGTGCACCTGGGTGACGTCGTGGCCCTCGACGCCGCCGCGGCGCGCGCCCTGTGGGGCGTGCTGCTCGACCTCGACCTCATGAGCAGCACGGACCCGTTCCTGCTGCCGGTCGACGACGCGGTCATGAGCCTGCTCGTCGACCCGCGGGCCGCGGGCGCCCGCGTCGCCGACAACGTGTGGGTGCGCGTCGTCGACGTGCCCGCCGCGCTCGCGGGCCGTCGCTACCAGGCCGACGTCGACGTCGTGCTCGGGGTCGACGACGCCCGGCTGCCCGACAACGCGGGGTCGTGGCGCCTGCGGGCGACGGCGTTCGGGGCGGCGACGTGCGAGCGCACCGACGCGGAACCCGACCTGCGGCTCGACGTGCGCGAGCTCGGCGCCGTCTACCTGGGCGGCACGTCCCTCGCGACGCTCGCCGGCGCCGGGCTCGTCGACGAGCGGTCGGCCGGCGCGCTCGGCCGCACGAGCGCGGCGTTCGGCTGGCCGCTCGCCCCCGCCTGCGGCTGGGTGTTCTGACCGTGGTGGCGGCGTTCTCGGACACCGTCACGTCGGCGGCGTGGCGCGCCGAGGCCACCGCCTGGATCACCGCCGCCCTCGCCCGGGACGGCGTGCGCGTGGTCGCCCCGCCCGAGCAGCCGCGGGTGCGGCCGTGGTCCACGCAGCTCGTCGTCGCCACGGACGCGGGCCGCTACTGGTTCAAGGCCACCTGCCGCTCGTCGTCCTTCGAGCCCGCCCTGCAGGCGCTGCTCGCCGAGGTCGCCCCCGACGCGGCGGACGCCCCGGCGGCGGTCGACGCCGACCGCGGGTGGATGCTCACGGCCGACCGGGGCGCCACGCTGCGCGAACGCCGGGAGCCCACGGCGGCCGACTGGGGCGCCCTGCTGTCGCGGTGCGCGCACCTGCAGCAGACCCTCCTCGGGCGCGGGGACGCGCTGCGCGGCACCGGGCTGCCCGACTGCTCCCCCGGCACGGTGGCGGCGCGGCTCGACGCCGTGCTCGACCTGCTGGAGGGCTTCCCGCCCGGCCATCCCGCCCGGCCGGACGACGGCACGGTCGCGCGCCTCCGCGAGGCCCGCGACGCCGTGGCGGCCGCGGCCGCCACCCTGGCGGCGAGCCCGCTGCCGAGCAGCCTGCAGCACGGGGACCTGCACCCGGGCAACGTCTTCGAGGTCGACGGCGCCCTGCGCGTGTTCGACCTCGGCGACGCCCAGTGGGCGCACCCGCTCGAGGTGCTCGAGGTGTCGTCCGCGGTCGCCCGCGACGCGGGCACCGACTGGGCGCCGGTCGAGCGGGCGTACCGCCGCGCGTGGGACGGCTGGTGCGCCGCCCAGGGTCTCCCGCCGGTGGGAGCGGCCGACGACGCGCCGACGTGGGACGACCTGCGGCGCGCGGCCGGCGTCACCCACGCAGTCAACCGGGCCTGGACGTGGTGCGGCGCGCTCGCCGAGGCCACCGAGGCCGAGTGGGCGGACTGGGGCGAGGCGCCCGGCCGGCACCTGGCGGCGCTGCTGGACCTGGTGCCGGGCCCTCAGACCTGACAGACGCCGCACCAGAAGAGGTTGCGGCCCGCGAGCTCCTTGGTGAGCACCGGGGCGCCGCAGACGCGGCACGGCAGCCCGTCGCGGTGGTACACGTAGAACGACGCGTCCCGGGGCACCGCGTCGGCGTCGCCGTCGGTGTTCTGTCGCGTGACCCGGCCGCCGCCGCCGTCCGCCACCCGGTGCTCGGGCCGGGTGGTGACGATCGCCCCGCGGTCGGCGCCGTCGCGCATGAGCACGACCAGGTCGTCCCAGACCTGGGCGAGCACCGCCGCCGGCACGTCGCGGCCCGGGCGCAACGGGTCCACGCCGGCCCGGAACAGGGCCTCGGCCCGGTAGATGTTGCCGACGCCGGCGATCACCGCCTGGTCCATGAGCTGCTGGCCGACCGTCACGCGCGAGCGCCGCACGCGCTCGACGAACGCCGTGCGGGCCGCGTCACCCCCGTCGCGGATGGGATCCGGCCCGAGCCTCGACTCGACGGCGGCCTTCTCCGCGCCGGTGAGCACCTCGCACGCCGTCGGCCCGGTGAGGTCGGCGACGGCGTGCGCGCCGAGCAGCCGCAGCCGGACGGCGCCGCGCGGGGCGGGCGCGACCCACTCCCCCGCGGCGTCGACGTCGGGGTCGCCTCCGTCGTCCGGCGTCGACTCGCGCTCCCCGATGCGACGGCGCGGCGCGCCGATGGCGTGCACCACGTCGGCGCTGCCGTCGCCGGCGAACGACCACGCCCCGTACAGGCCGAGGTGCACCCGCAGCCAGCGCCCGTCGTCGGGCGTCCCGTCGTCGTCGGCGGGCGCGAAGGCGCAGAAGAGCTGCTTGCCCCACGCCTCGGCGGACGCCATCCGGCGGCCGTCGAGCAGCGCGGCACCGCCCGCGAACCGGCCCTGCGGGCTGGACACGGCGAGCGCCTCGCCGCCGAACAGCCCGTCCAGGGCACGCGCGAGGCGGTGGACGGTGTGACCCTCGGGCACGTCAGGCGATCGCGTCAGGCGATGGCGGAGACGTCGTGGGACGCCTCGTACGCGGCCAGCTTGTCGATGCGGCGCTGGTGGCGGGCGTCGCCGCTGAACGGCTCCGCGACGAACGCCTCGACGAACGACGTCGCCTCCTCGAGCGTGTGCATCCGCCCGCCCACGGCGATGACGTTGGCGTCGTTGTGCTGACGGCCGAGCGTCGCCGTCTCCAGCGACCAGGCCAGCACGGCGCGCACCCCGACGACCTTGTTCGCCGCGATCTGCTCGCCGTTGCCCGAGCCCCCGATGACGACGCCCAGCGAACCCGGCTCCGCGACCACGGCCTCGCCCGCGGCGATGCAGAAGGCGGGGTAGTCGTCCTGAGGGTCGTACTCGTGGGCGCCGTGGTCGACGACGTCGTGGCCCGCGGCGCGCAGGTGGTCCACGAGGTGGGTCTTGAGCTCGTATCCGGCGTGATCGGCGGCGATGTGCAGACGCATGCCCACATTCTCCCTCAGGTCGTCCGCAGGGTTCGACCCGCACCGCACGTGGGCGGCGCGCCGTAGGGTGACGCCATGACTGCCGACGCCACCGGGCTGCGGTCCGGCATCGACCTCAGCGCCCTCGACCAGGCCGTCCGCCCGCAGGACGACCTGTACCGCCACGTCAACGGGCGCTGGATCGCCCAGCACGAGATCCCCGCCGACCGCGCCATGGACGGCGCGTTCCGCGCGCTGCACGACCTGTCCGAGGAGCGCGTCCGCGAGATCATCACCGACCTCGCCGCCACGGACGACCTCGACCCCGCGTCCACCCCCGCGAAGATCGGCGCGCTGTACGCGAGCTTCCTCGACGCCGACCGCGTCCAGCAGCTCGGCACGGAGCCGATCGCCGCCGAGCTGGGGCAGATCGCCGGGGCGACGTCGCCCGCCGAGCTCGTCGACGTGCTCGGCGCCCTGCAGCGCACCGGCGGGGGCGGCGCCGTCGCGTTCTACGTCGACAACGACGCCAAGGACCCCGAGACCTACGTGACCTACCTCGTGCAGGGCGGCCTGGGCCTGCCCGACGAGGCGTACTACCGCGAGGACCAGTACGCGGCTGTCCGCGACAAGTACGCGCCGCACCTGGCGCGCATGCTGCGCCTCGCCGGCGTCACCGCCACGTCCGGGTGGGGCGCCGACCCCGAGGACGCCGCGCAGCGCGTGCTCGCCCTCGAGACGAAGCTCGCCACCCACCACTGGGACGTGGTGCGCGACCGCGACGCCGACCTCACCTACAACCCGATGACGCTCGCCGAACTCGTCGAGCGGGCGCCCGGCTTCGACTGGCGCGCGTGGGCCGCGGCGCTCGGCGCGCCCGCCGGGTCGCTGGACGCCTTGGTCGTGCGGGAGCCGTCGTTCGCGACCGGGTTCGCCGAGCTCTGGCGGACGGAGCCGCTCGCCGACTGGAAGCTCTGGGCCGCCTACCACCTCGTCACCGCCCGCGCGGCCTACCTCGACGACGCCACCGTCGAGGCCAACTTCGACTTCTACGGCCGCACGCTGTCGGGCGCGCAGGAGGTGCGCGACCGGTGGAAGCGCGGCGTCGCGCTCGTCGAGCGGGCGCTGGGCGAGGCCGTCGGCGAGCAGTACGTGGCCCGCCACTTCCCGCCGGAGCACAAGGAGCGGATGGACACGCTGGTGGCGAACCTCGTGGCCGCCTACCGCGAGTCCATCGAGGCGCTCGACTGGATGACGCCCGAGACGAAGGTGAAGGCGCTCGCCAAGCTGGAGAGGTTCACGCCCAAGGTGGGCTACCCGGTGAAGTGGCGCGACTACTCCGCCCTCGAGGTCGACGCCGCCGACCTGGTCGGGAACGTGCGCCGCGCGCACGGGTTCGAGCAGGACCACGAGCTCGGCAAGATCGGGCGTCCGATCGACCGCGACGAGTGGTTCATGACGCCGCAGACCGTCAACGCCTACTACAACCCGGGCATGAACGAGATCGTCTTCCCGGCCGCGATCCTGCAGCCACCGTTCTTCGACCCCGACGCCGACGACGCCGTGAACTACGGCGGCATCGGCGGCGTCATCGGGCACGAGATCGGCCACGGCTTCGACGACCAGGGCTCCAAGTACGACGGCGACGGCCGCCTCGAGGACTGGTGGACCGAGTCGGACCGCACCGAGTTCGAGAAGCGCACCCAGGCCCTCATCGCGCAGTACGACGCCTTCCGCCCGGCACAGCTGCCCACCGACGGCCCGCACGTCAACGGCGCGCTGACCATCGGCGAGAACATCGGCGACCTCGGCGGGCTGTCCATCGCGATCAAGGCGTACCGCATCGCGCTCGGCACGACGCTGGACGACGCGCCCGTCGTCGACGGCCTCACCGGGCTGGAGCGCGTCTTCCTCGGATGGGCGCAGGTGTGGCAGTCCAAGGGCCGCGACGAGGAGGTGGTGCGGCGCATCGCCACCGACCCGCACTCCCCCAACGAGTTCCGCTGCAACGGCGTGATCCGCAACATCGACGAGTTCCACGCCACCTACGGCGTGGGCCCCGACGACGCGCTGTGGCTCGCCCCCGACGAGCGCGTGCGCATCTGGTGACCCGTCCGGGGACCTGACGCGACGAAGCCGCCGGCCGTGGTCACGGTCGGCGGCTTCGTCGCGTCGGGGCGGGACGCCTCAGCTCGTGCCGATGCCCGCCCGGGCGAGGGAGAAGCCCTTGCCCGAGGGGTCGTGCGTGCACGACATGCCGGTGTCCTCGCTGCGGCACGTGAAGTCGCCCTCGGTGATCGAGTCGCCGTAGTCCAGGTCGTCGAGGTCGTCACCCGCCTTCTTCGGCTGCTGGTCCTGGGGGACGCACGGCTGGGCGACCGTGCCCTCGCCGTCGATGGTCACCACGTACCCCGTCGTGCCGTCGCAGCCCTCCGTCGGGGCGGGCTGCTGGTTGAGCTGGGCGATCCCGCAGGACACGCCGTCGGCGTAGATCGAGCACGTGATGTTCTTCGACGGCGCCGCGAACCGCGCCAGCACCTCGCCCTGCATCGGCGCCTCCTCGGACGCGGACGCCGACGGCTCCTGCGAGGCCGCGGGGGCGCCGCCCGCCTCCGGGACCGTGGGCGACGGCGCGCCGAACATCTGCACGGCGAGCACCACCATCGTCACGATGAGCACCACGTCGACCGCGATGAACGCGATCCACCCGGCCGAGAGCCGGCGGCGCCGACGCGGCGGGGCGGGCGGGGGCGGCGGCGCGCCGACCGGCGCCGGCGCGGCGTACCCGGGCGGAGCCTGCGGCGCCGGCTGCGCGTAGACCGGCTGGTGCACCTGGGTCGCCGCAGCGGCCGGGGCCGGCGCGTACGCGGGCTGGGGCGCGTACGCGGGCTGGGGCGCGTACGCGGGCTGGGGCTGGTACGCCGGCTGGGCCGCGTACGCGGGCGGGTAGGGCGCGGGCTGCTGCCCGGACGGCACGGCCGGCGGCAGCTGCTGGGTGTGCTGGGCGGCCGGCTGGTACGCGGGCTGCGGCGGCGACACCTGCGGCGCCGTGGCCCCGGCGTCCGGTGGCGGGGGCACGGGGGCGTGCACCGTCGCCGCCCCCGCGGGGGGCGTGACGGGCGCCGGCGCCGTGACCTGCTGCAGCGGCACCTCGGCCATCGGGTCGGCGGCGGGGCGCTGGTACGCGGACGCGACGCGGCGCACGCCGGCGGCCGGCGACGACGGCGACACGGTCGGCGGCACTCCCGGCGGCACGGTCGACGGCCTGCCGTCGGACCCCGGTGGGGGCGGCGGAACGGTGCCGGACATCTGGACTCCCTCCAGTCACTCCTCGGGCGTCGCGCGGCGGGTGACCGGCACCCGCACGGCGGCGACGCACCGGGCAGGATGTCACGATCGGGTCTCGACGGTCGAACCCGCCCCCGTGCGTCCCCAGCGGGAGGCCGGGAATCCCGTGCGTCACAGCAGGCCCGAGGTGGCATCATCGTGCGCGAGCCTGCGCGCCCATCACGCGCCGCACCATCTTGAGACGAGGGAGAACCCGTGCCCGGAGAGAACCTGACCCGCGCCGAGGCGATCGAGCGCGCCGACGTCGTCACCGACGTCGAGTCGTACGCCGTCGACCTCGACCTGACCACCGGACCGACGACGTTCGCGTCCACGACCGTCATCCGGTTCTCCGCCACCCCCGGCGCGAGCACGTTCGTCGACCTGGTCGCGCCGTCCGTGCGCGAGGTGGTGCTCAACGGCGTCGCCCTGGACCCGGCCGAGGTGTTCGCCGACTCGCGCATCGCGCTGACCGGCCTGGCCGCCACCAACGAGCTGCGCGTCGTCGCCGACTGCGCCTACATGAACACCGGCGAGGGCCTGCACCGCTTCGTCGACCCGGTCGACGGCGAGGTCTACCTCTACACGCAGTTCGAGGTGCCCGACGCGCGCCGCGTCTTCGCGACGTTCGAGCAGCCCGACCTCAAGGCCCCCTACCAGGTGACCGTGACCGCACCGGCCGCGTGGCAGGTCGTGTCGAACCAGCCCACCCCGGAGCCGACCCCGGCCGCGCACGCGACGGACGCCGACGTCCCGACCGCGACGTGGGCGTTCGAGCCGACGCCGCGCATCTCGTCCTACCTCGTGGCCCTCGTCGCCGGCCCGTACGCCGTGCAGCGCGGCGAGCTCACGTCGTCCGACGGCCGCACCATCCCCCTCGGCGTCTTCTGCCGCTCCTCGCTCGCCGAGCACCTGGACGCGGACTACATCATGGAGACCACCCGCAAGGGCTTCGCGTTCTACGAGTCGACGTTCGGCGTGCCGTACCCGTTCGACAAGTACGACCAGCTTTTCGTGCCCGAGTACAACATGGGGGCGATGGAGAACCCGGGCTGCGTCACGTTCACCGAGTCGTACGTCTTCCGCTCCCAGGTGACCGACGCCGTCCGCGAGCGCCGCGTCGTGACGATCCTGCACGAGCTGGCCCACATGTGGTTCGGCGACCTCGTGACCATGAAGTGGTGGAACGACCTCTGGCTGAACGAGTCGTTCGCGGAGTACGCGTCCACGCTCGCCACCGCCGAGGCCACCGAGTGGGAGGCGGCCTGGACCACGTTCTCCGCGATGGAGAAGACGTGGGCGTACCGCCAGGACCAGCTGCCCTCCACGCACCCGATCGTCGCCGAGATCCGCGACCTCGAGGACGTGCAGGTCAACTTCGACGGCATCACCTACGCCAAGGGCGCGTCCGTGCTCAAGCAGCTCGCGGCGTGGGTCGGCCGGGACGAGTTCCTCTCCGGCGTCTCCGCGTACTTCCGCAAGCACGCCTGGTCCAACACCGAGCTGCGCGACCTGCTCGTCGAGCTCGAGGCGACCAGCGGCCGCGACCTCACCGCCTGGTCGAAGGCGTGGCTGGAGACGGCCGGCGTGAACACGCTGCGCCCCGAGATCGCCGTCGACACCGAGGGCCGCATCACCGGGTTCGCCGTGCTGCAGTCGGCCCCCGCCGACTACCCGACGATCCGCCCGCACCGCCTCGGCATCGGCTTCTACGACCTCGTCGACGGGGCGCTGACGCGCACGCACCAGGTCGTCATCGACGTCGACGGGGAGCGCACCGAGGTCGTGGACCTCGTGGGCCGCGAGCGCCCGGCGCTCGTGCTGCTCAACGACGAGGACCTGGCGTACGCGAAGATCCGCCTCGACGAGGAGTCGCTCGCCGCGGCCGTCGAGCACCTGTCGCGCATCGCCGACCCGCTGGCCCGCTCCCTCGTGTGGGGCTCCGTGTGGGACGCGGTGCGCGACGGCGAGACGCCGGCGTCGGCGTACGTGGACCTCGTGCTCGGCAACATCGCCGCCGAGACGGAGTCGACGACCGTGCGCACCACGCTGAACCAGCTCGGCCTGGCCGCCCGGTCGTACGTGGCGCCCGAGCGTCGCGCCGCCACCCTGGCGCGCATCGGCGACCGGCTGTGGGACCTCGCGCAGGAGGCGGACGCGGGCTCCGACCTGCAGCTGCAGCTCGTGAAGTTCGTCGCGCAGCTCGCGTCGACGCCCGACCACGTCGCCCCGCTGCGCGGCCTGCTCGACGGCTCGGTCGCGCTCGACGGCCTCACCGTGGACACCGACCTGCGGTGGGAGCTGCTGGAGAGCCTCGTGCTGCTCGGCGCGGCCGACGGCGCCGAGATCGACGCGGCGCTCGCGCAGGACGACACGGCCACCGGCCGGCAGGCGGCCGCCCGCGCCCGCGCGGCGACGCCGACCGTCGCGGGCAAGGAGGCCGCGTTCGCCTCCGTCGTCGACCGGACGGACGTCCCGAACGCGATCATCCGCTCCACCGCCGCCGGCTTCGTGCACGTGACCGACCCGGCCGTGCTGGAGCCGTTCGCCGCCCGCTACGTCGACGCGCTGCTGCCGATCTGGACCACGCGCAGCTACCACATCGCGGAGGAGCTCATCGAGGGGCTCTACCCGGCACCCCTCGCCTCGGCAGCGCTGCGCGACGCCGTCCGCGGCTGGCTGGACGCGCACGCGGACGCCCCCGCGGCCCTCCGCCGCATGGTCGTCGAGCAACTCGCCGGCACCGAGCGCGCGCTCGCCGCGCAGGCCGTCGACGCCTGAGTCCCGGCACGGAACGCGGAACCCCGCCCGGTCACGTCGACCGGGCGGGGTTCCGTCGTCTTCGGGACGGCGGGTCAGCGCGCCGTGCGCACCGCCTGGACGAGGGAGCGCAGGCGCGCGTTGTCGAAGAGGTCGTCGACCAGGACGACGTTGCCCGACCCGTCGGCCAGCGGCACCTTCCAGTTCGGGTACTCCTGGTCCGTGCCGGGCTGGTTCTGCGTGCGCCGCTCGCCGACGGCGTCCGTGAGCTGCACGCCCACGAGGGCGGCCGGCGTCCTGCGTAGGTACCGGTGCAGCCCCTCGACGATCTCGCGCTCGGACGGGTGGTCGGAGACCAGCCCGCGCATGGCGAGGGCCAGCACCGTCTGGTCCCGCTCGGTGCGGGCGGCGGCGCGCAGCTCCTGCGCGTCGCCGGCGAGCAGCCCGAGGCGCTCGCGCAGGTCCACGTGCTCCCCGGCGAGGTAGCCGGCGGCCGGCGGCATGTCGTGGGTGCCGACCGTCGCGAGTGACGCCCGGCGGTACTTCTCCGGCTCCAGGGGGCGGCCGTCCTCCTTCTCGAACCAGAGCACGGAGGTGCCGAGCACGCCGCGGTCGGCGAGCTCGTCGCGCACCCACGGCTCGAAGACGCCGAGGTCCTCCCCCACGACGACGGCCCCCGCGCGGTGCGCCTCCAGGCACAGGATGCCGAGCAGCGCCTCGTGGTCGTACCGCACGTAGGCGCCGACGGCCGGCGAGGCCCCCTCGGGCACCCACCACTGGCGGAAGAGCCCGAGCACGTGGTCGACCCGCAGCGCGCCCGCGTGCCGCAGCGCGGTGCGCAGCATGTCGCGGTACGGCGCGTAGCCGGCACGCGCCAGCGCGCGCGGGTTCCACGGCGGCTGCGACCAGGCCTGGCCCTGCTGGTTGTACATGTCCGGCGGCGCCCCGATGGAGACGTCGCGGGCGAGGACGTCGCGGTGCGCCCAGGCGTCCGCGCCCTCGGGGTGCGCGCCGACCGCCAGGTCGTGCATGATGCCGATCCGCATCCCGGCCTCGCGCGCCACGCGCTGCGCGGTCTGCTTCTGCTCGTCGGCCACCCACTGCAGCCACACGTAGAACTCCACGCGCTCGGCGAGCTGCTCGCGCAGCGCGGCGACGGCGGGGGACGCCGGGTCACCGAGCTCGTCCGGCCGCGGGCGGGAGCCGAGGTGCTCGACGATCGCGCACCAGGTCGCGAAGTCGCGCAGCCCGACGCCCTCCTCGGCGACGAACTCCTGGTAGGCGGCCTCCCGCGCGGCGCGGCGGGGCGCGGTGAACACCACCTCGAGGGCCGCCTTCTTCGCCTCCCACACGGCGTCGCGGTCGAGCGCGCCGGGGTCGGCCACCAGGTCGCGCACCGGGTCGGCCGCCCACTCCACCAGGGAGCGGTCCGCCGCCGACAGGTACGCCGTCTCCGGGATGTCCTCCACCCGCACGTACAGCGGGCTGAGGAAGCGCCGGCTGGTCGGCAGGTACGGCGACGGGGTCAGCGGCGTGACGGGCTCCGTCGCGGACAGCGGGTTGACCCCGACGAAGTCCGCGCCGGCGCGGTGCGCCGTGAGCCAGGCCAGGTCGGCGAGGTCCGCCAGGTCGCCCACGCCCCACGACGTGCGCGAGCGCACCGAGTAGAGCTGGACGAGGAAGCCCCACCACTGGTCGTCCTCCAGGCCCGCGGGCAGCTCCAGCCGGCGGGGCGTGACGACGACGGTGGCGCGCGTCTCGTGCCCCTCGGTGAGCGCATGCAGCGAGTGCCAGCCGAGCGGCAGGTCCTGCGGCAGGGCGAACGTCGCCCGCCCCACCCGACGTCCGTCCACCGCGCGCGGCTCGACCAGGACGTCGAGCTGGTCCAGGTCGCGACGACGGCGCACCGCGTGCTCGCGCGCCGCGGGCTCCGCGCCGTCCAGCTCCAACCACACGTGCACCGCCGCGCCGTCCGTGACGTGCACCGGGACCTGCGTGCCGGCGCCCTCGCGCACCACGACCGTGGGCGGCAGGACGGCACGCCACTCGTCGTCGCGGGCGCGCTGCAGGCTGTGCGTCACCTGCTGCGGCGTCCCCGCCGGCACGCCCAGCGCGCCCAGCACCGCGACGAGGGCCGACGCCGGCGCGACCACCACCTCGCCGCCGAAGCCGTGGTGCTCGACGAGCACGCCGTACGCCTCGGCGAGCTCGCGCAGCTCCGCGCTCGGCTCGTCGGTGCTCGGCTCGTCGGTGTCGCCGCCCTCCAGGGCGGCTCCGTCGTCCGTCGTCGTCGCCGGAGCGTCAGCCACCGACCCGGGCTCGTCGGCACGCGCGTCGTCGACCGTGCCGCCCGTATCGTCCCGGGAGTCGTCCGGGATGTCGTCGCGGGCGTCGTCCGAGGTGGTCGGCTGGTCCTTGCTCACGGAGACGATCCTGCCATCCCCCGTCCCACCAGGCCGTCCGCCCACGCGGCACGACCTCACGCCCGCGGACGTTTCGTCGAGGCCCGCCCGCTCGCTACCGTGGGCGGGTGACCCCCGTGATCTCCACGCTCCGGACCGCTGCCCCGACGGCGGTGACGCCCACGCCTGCGCCCACGCCCAGCCCGAGCGCGACGAACACCGAGTCCGCCGTCGAGGACACCATCAAGGCCGCCGCGGACGCCGGCTCGTCGTTCTGGGAGTGGTTCACCGGCTGGCCCCTGCACATCCTCATCATCCTGGTGGTGGGGCTGCTCGTCCTCGCGCTGCTGCGCCGCGTGATCGGTCACGTCACGGAGCGCATCGCCACCGGATCGGGCACGACCACCACCGAGGGCGGCCCCGCCTGGCGCCGCTACCTGCAGCGCACACCGTTCGTCGAGGACGCGATCGCGATGGCGAACCCGCTGGCCAGCCAGCGGCGCGCGCAGCGGGCCCGCACGGTCGGGTCGGTGCTGCGCTCCACGGCCAACATCGTCGTCGGCACGATCATCGCGCTGATGATCCTGGCGGAGCTCCAGGTCAACGTGGGCCCGCTGGTCGCCTCCGCCGGCGTCGTCGGCATCGCGCTGGGCTTCGGTGCCCAGGCCCTCGTGAAGGACTTCATCTCCGGCATCTTCCTCCTGGTGGAGGACCAGTTCGGCGTCGGCGACGTCGTCGACCTCGGCTCCGGCGCGACGGGCACGGTCGAGGAGGTGCAGCTGCGCGTGACTCAGGTACGCGCCTTCGACGGCACGCTCTGGTACGTGCGCA
This sequence comes from Isoptericola sp. NPDC056578, assembly GCF_042793275.1. Lineage (NCBI taxonomy): Bacteria > Bacillati > Actinomycetota > Actinomycetes > Micrococcales > Promicromonosporaceae > Isoptericola > Isoptericola sp. NPDC056578. Next base: position 3,594 of record NZ_JBHTVC010000077.1, on the reverse strand, counting down.
ACGGCGAGATCCTGCGCGCCGGCAACATGACGCAGCAGTGGTCGCGCGCCGTCGCGGAGGTGCGGGTGCCGCTGGAGGCCGACGTCGACACGGTGCGGGCGGCACTCGGCCGCGCGGCCGACGACGTGCAGGCCGACCCCGAGCTGTCGCCGCTGCTCCTCGAGGCGCCCTCGGTGCGGGGCGTGGACGCCGTCAACGACATCACCATGTCGTTCACGCTGCACGCGCAGACCCGGCCGGGCGACCAGTGGGAGGTCTCGCGCGAGCTGCGCCGCCGCGCCCAGGAGGAGCTGCGCGCGGCGGGGGTGCTCGTGCCGTCCGCCGACGCCGAGCCGGCCGTCCTCGAGCAGGAGACCGAGGCCTGACCAGGCGCGGGCGGGCGGGACGGGACGGTCAGGAGACGAGCAGGGGGTCCATCTGAGCGGCCAGGTCGTCGGCCTCCGGGCCCACGATGACCTGCACCACGCGACCGGAGCGCACCACGCCGAACGCGCCCGACGCCTTGAGCCCCTGGTCGTCCACGAGGGCCGGGTCGCTCACCTCGACCCGCAGCCGCGTGATGCAGGGCTCGAGCTCGACGACGTTCCGGCTGCCGCCGAGCGCCGCGAGGATGTCGTCAGCCTTGTTCGGGGCGATGGTCATGGGGGCCTCCCGTGGAATGCGTCGTTGCAGGTCCGTAACCAGCCTAACGCTCCCGGGGCCCGAGCGGGAGGAGCAGCACCGCGGGTGTCTGGGAGGATGGCCCGGTGACGGACCAGACTTCACCCGCGTCGCCTCTCGAGCCATCGCCCGAGTCGTTCTACGACGCCGTCGGCGGGCACGCCACGTTCGAGCGACTCGTCGACGTGTTCTACGAGGGTGTCGCCGCGGACGAGGTGCTGCGGCCCATGTACCCGGAGGAGGACCTCGGGCCCGCGAAGGTGCGGCTCACGCTCTTCCTCGAGCAGTACTGGGGCGGCCCGACGACGTACAGCCAGCAGCGCGGCCACCCGCGCCTGCGGATGCGGCACGCGCCCTTCAAGGTCAACCCCGACGCCCGCGACCGCTGGCTGGCGCACATGCGCGTCGCCGTCGACGCGCTGGACCTGGCGCCGATCCACGAGTCCCAGCTGTGGGACTACCTGGAGCGCGCGGCGTACAGCATGATCAACACCTTCGACGAGTGACACCTCGACCCGTCCGGTGACCCACCCTGCGACTCGACCTGGAGTGCGTGTGAGCGAGACGTCCACCACCACGCCCGCCCCCGCGGGCATCCCCGACGCCCTGGACCGCCTGCTGTCGGCGCTCGACCTGCGCGAGGTCGACGGCTGGGGCCCCCGCGGCGAGGACGACCTGTGGCGCGGCGACAGCGTGCCCGGCCCCGGCCGCCGCGTGTACGGCGGCCAGGTGCTGGCCCAGGCCCTGCTCGCGTGCGGCCGCACGGTGGACGACGACCGCCTGCCCCACTCGCTGCACGCCTACTTCCTGCGCGAGGGCGCGCTGGACACCCCGATCGACTTCGCCGTGGAGCGGTTGCGCGACGGGCGGTCGTTCAGCGCCCGGCGCACGCACGCCATCCAGCACGGCAAGCCGATCCTGTCGCTGACGGTGTCGTTCCAGACCGACCAGCCCGGGTACGAGGCCGCGGAGCCCGCGCCGGCCGGCGTCCCGGCACCGGAGGACGTCCCGTCGGCGATCGAGGTGCTCCACGGCATCGACCACCCGGCCGCGAAGTTCTGGTCGCACGAGTCGGCGTTCGACCTGCGGCACGTGGGCGGCTCGTTGTACCTGGGCCCCGACCCGGAGCCGAAGCCCACCCAGCAGGTGTGGGTGCGGGCCCGGCACGCGATCGCGTCGGACGACCCGCTGCTGCACCGCGCGCTGCTCGCCTTCGCGTGCGACCAGGTGATGCTCGAGCCGGTGCTGCGCCAGGCGGGGCGCTCGTGGATCGACGTCGGCGGCGCCGTGCCGATGGCGAGCCTCGACCACGCCATGTGGTTCCACCGCGACGCGCGCGCCGACGACTGGCTGCTGTACGTCCAGGAGTCGCCCGGCGCCCAGGGCGGGCGCGGCCTCGGCCTGGCCCGCGTGTACGACCGCGAGGGCCGGCTGGTGGCGAGCATCGCGCAGGAGGGCATGATCCGGCTCCCCGGCTGACGTCCGCGCGCCTCCCCGCGGCGCTGCGGGGAGCGCGCCGTCGCCGCACACTGTGCGCGTGCGACTGCGCCGCGTCTCCGCCTCCTCCCCCGGCTACTCGCGCCGCGCGAAGGGCGACGGCTGGGCGTTCCTCGACGTCGACGGGGCCCTGCTCGACGACGAGGCGGAGGTGGCGCGGTGCACCCGGCTGGCGGTCCCGCCGGCCTGGACCGACGTGTGGATCTGCCGGTACCCCGACGGTCACCTCCAGGCCTTCGGCCGCGACGACGCCGGGCGCGGCCAGTACCTGTACCACGAGCAGTGGCAGGCGAGGCGTTCGCGCCGCAAGCACGACCACGTGCTCGACGTCGGCCGGCGGTTGCCCGCCGCCCGCGCCGGGGTGACGCGCGACCTGGGCCGCGACGGCGTCGGGCGCCGTCGGGTGCTGGCCCTCGCGTTCCGGCTGCTCGACGACGCGTACTTCCGCGCCGGCGGGGAGGTCTATGCGGCGAAGCACCGCAGCTACGGCCTCGCGACGATCCGCAAGGAGCACGCCACCGTGCGGCGCGACGGGAGCGTGCACTTCCGGTACCCCGCCAAGTCCGGGCAGCTGCGCGACGTCCTCGTCGAGGACCCGCTGGTGGCTTCGCTCGTCACGACCCTCAAGCGTCGGCGCGGCGGCGTCGACCTGCTCGCGTGGCGGGACGACGACGGGGCGGGCTGGCACGACGTCACCAGCGCGGACGTGCAGGCCGCCGTCAAGGAGCGCCTCGGCGAGGACGCGACGCCGAAGGACTTCCGCACCTGGCACGCCACCGTGCTCGCGGCGCGCGCCTTGGCCGACGCCGGCGCGCCGCCGCGCTCGCAGCGGGCGCGACGGCGGGTGGTCGCCCAGGTCGTCCGTGACGTGGCCGACGAGCTCGGCAACACGCCGGCCGTCGCCCGCGCGTCGTACGTCGACCCGCGGCTGGTCGACCTGTGGGAGCACGGCGAGACGATCGGCCCCACCCGGACGCGCTCCGCCGCCGAGCGCGCGGTGCTGGACCTGCTGGGCTGACCGCGAGGGAGTACCCCCTCGGCGAGGAGGTACTCCCTCGGCGGGGTCAGCTGCAGGCCAGCGGGCCGTCGGCCGGCGAGGTGCCGTTGGCGACGAAGCCCACCGTGGCCTGCGCCCCGGCCGCGAGGTCGGCGTTCCACGCCGCCCCCGTGATCGTCCCGCCGGACAGCACGCCGCCCCACAGGTTCGTGGTGGACAGCCCCGCCGGAGCGGTCACCGCCCACCCCGGCGCGCCGTCGTCACCCGCGGTGACCACGATCTGGCCCTGGTACCCGCCCGACCACGAGTTCGTCGTCGAGTACACCGCCGTGCACGCCCCGTCCGTCGGGTCCGGGCCGCCGTCGTCCGGACCCGTCGTCACGCTCACCGGCGCCGACGCCGCCGACACGTTCCCCGCCGCGTCCCGCGCCGTCACCGTG
>NZ_JBHTVC010000076.1:0-21685 GCF_042793275.1 Isoptericola sp. NPDC056578 | reverse complement strand
TACTGCCCTCGCGAGGGGGTGGGAGAGTAGGACGCCGCCGGACACCCATTCACGAAAGGCCCACCCCACACCGGGGTGGGCCTTTCGCATACCCCCGAACAGACCCCTGGCAGGCCGAGGGGCGGCCGCCGGCTGAGGCTCCCGCTGGGCGAGCCCCTTTTCGGCCCGGCCACGCGCCGCGGCCCGCGCGCCCGCGCGCCGGCGCGCGCCAGCTCTCCGGCGGGATCGATCCCCCCGGCGAGGTGGCAACGCGGCACCGCGGGCGGAGGGTGTGCCCGCCGGAACCGTGCCGTGGCCAGGCGCCCGCACGGGAGCCCCGCGGTCCGTGGACGTCCTCGTGGACTTCCTTGTACGTGAACGCCGCCGCTGGCGCGTCACACTGCCTGCCCGCTCGAGGCCGCCGGATGCTGCGGACGGCGTGTTCCGCCCACGCCAGGTGCCTTCGCGCGCTCGCAACGGACCCTTCTGCCAACCCTGTGAGGCCTGTGGCCTGGGGAGATGACGCCGAGCAGAGGACATGCTGGGGTGGTGCCGTGCGACGGGCCCGCACTGAGCGCAGACTCACTTGACAGGGCGCACGGGCGAGAGCGAGACTTCACTAAACGGAAACCCGCTTCCGGTGGGTGGAATCCCCCGAAGGAGGATCGCTCGATGGTGAGTGCAGGTCTCGAGGCATTCAACGCGGCGGACATCGACGCCGCCCGCGCTCAGGTGCTCTCGTGCGCGGCCGTGAGCCGGTGGGCGGACGCGGTGGTCGCCGGCCGCCCGTACGCGGACGCCGAGGCTGCACTCGCGGCGGCTCGTGCCGTCGCCGACCCGTGGAGCGAGGAGGAGATCGACTCCGCGCTGGCGCGGCACCCGCGCATCGGCGAGCGCGCGTCCGGGGACGACGTGGACGCGGCGCACTCGCGCCGGGAGCAGGCCGGGCTCGGCGACCTCAGCGGTTCGGTCGAGGAGCGCCTGCGCGCGGGGAACCTCGCGTACGAGGAGCGGTTCGGTCACGTCTTCCTCATCCGGGCCGCGGGCCGCACCGCCGAGGAGATCCTGTCCTCGCTCGAGGAGCGACTGGGGAACGATCCCGCCACCGAGCGACGCATCGCCGGCCAGCAGCTGCGGGAGATCGCCGTGCTGCGGCTGGAAGGAGAGCTCTCATGACCTCGCACATCACCACTCACGTGCTCGATGCCGTGTCCGGGCTGCCGGCCGCCGGCGTGGCCGTCTCACTGTGGAGCGTCGGCGCGGACGCGGCCGCGCGCCTCGCGGACGCCTCGACCGACGCCGACGGCCGGGTCAAGGACCTGGGCCCGGAGTCGCTCGAGCCCGGCACCTACCGCGTGACCTTCGCGACCGGCGACTACTTCGCCGCGCAGGGGGTCGCGACCTTCTACCCGTCGATCACCATCGACTTCACCGTCGAGGCCGGGCGCGACCACTATCACGTGCCCTGCCTGCTCAGCCCGTTCGCGTACTCCACGTACCGCGGGAGCTGACGGGTCCTCAGCGACCCGCCATCACAGGCCGCGGCACAGGCGCCGCGGCGTGCGTCATCGTCATCGGAGACGTCGAGGGCCGCCCTGCAGGGGTGGGCCCGCGCAACGCAACAACAGATGAAGGAGTCAGCAATGACCGCCACCGCCACCGACCCCCAGGTCAGCACGGGCACGATCGTGCTGGGGGACAACCAGTACGGCAAGGCCGAGGTCCGCGTCATGAAGGTCGACCGCGACCAGGCGCGCCACCGGATCACCGAGCTCTCGGTGACCTCGCAGCTCCGCGGCGACTTCTCCGCCGCGCACATCGACGGCGACCAGGGCCGCGTGGTCCCGACGGACACGCAGAAGAACACGGTGTTCGCCCTCGCCAAGGACGGCATCCCCTCGCCGGAGGAGTTCGCCCTCCGCCTGGGCGAGCACTTCGTCTCGAGCTTCGACTGGATCGAGGGCGGCCGCTGGGAGGCCAAGGAGTACACCTGGGAGCACATCCCCTCCTCCCTCACCTCGCACGTGACCGACGGCGAGCACGACCACGCGTTCGTCAAGGGCGGCACGGAGACCCGGACCACCGTCGTCCAGCGCGACGGGGACGAGGTCTTCGTGGTGTCCGGACTGGAGGACCTCAAGGTGCTCAAGTCGACGGGCTCCGAGTTCCACGGCTTCCCGAAGGACCGCTACACCACCCTGCAGGAGACCACCGACCGCATCCTCGCGACGTCGGTGACCGCCCGCTGGCGCTACACCTCGCTGGACCTCGACTTCAACGCCGTCTACGACGACGTGCGTCGCATCCTGCTCGAGACCTTCGCCGACGTGCACTCGCTCGCGCTGCAGCAGACCCTCTACCAGATGGGCAAGCGGGTGCTCGAGGCGCACCCGGAGATCGGCGAGATCAAGTTCTCGATGCCGAACCTGCACCACTTCGTCGTGGACTTCGAGCCCTTCGGCCTGGAGAACCCGAACGAGGTCTTCTACGTCGCCGACCGCCCCTACGGGAAGATCGAGGCGGAGGTGAAGCGGGAGGGCGCCGACCAGGAGCCGCGCGCGTGGGCGACCGTCACCGGGTTCTGCTGATCACGGTCCTGCGGATCAGCGAAGCACCGTGCAGTCGGTTCGAAGGAGCATCGAGATGAGCACGACGACCATCGACGCGGGGGCCGTGACCGGCACGCCGCAGGGCGGTCGACCGGAGGACGAGCGCTACCCGCTCGGCAAGACCTTCCTCTACGGCCTGCAGCACATCATGACGATGTACGGCGGCGTGATCGCGCCGCCGATCATCGTCGGGCAGGCGGCGGGGCTGTCCGGGGCGGAGATCGGTGTCCTGGTGTCGGCCGCGCTGCTCGTCAGCGGCCTGGCCACCGCGCTCCAGACGCTCGGCATCCGCTTCTTCGGGTCGCAGCTCCCGCTCGTCCAGGGCATCTCGTTCGCCACCGTGTCCACGATGGTCGCGGTGGCGAGCGGGGACGGCGGCCTCCCCGCCGTCTTCGGCGCCATCATCGTGGCCGCCGTGATCGGTCTGGCGATCAGCCCGTTCTTCGCGCAGGTCGTGCGGTTCTTCCCGCCCGTCGTGACGGGCACGATCATCACGATCATCGGGGTCTCGCTGCTGCCGACGGCGGCCGGCTGGATGATGGGCGGCGACGAGGGGTCGGCGGACTGGGGCTCGGTGCCCAACATCACGCTCGCGCTCGGCACGCTCGTCGTGGTGCTCGCGCTCAGCAGGTTCCTGCAGGGCACGATCTCCCGCCTGTCCATCCTGTTCGGCATCGTCCTCGGCACCGTGGCGGCCGTGCCGCTCGGGCTCGCGGACTTCTCGGGCGTCGGCGAGGGGGCGGCGTTCGCGCTGCCGACGCCGTTTGCCTTCGGCGCCCCGGTGTTCGAGATCGGCGCGATCATCTCGATGACGATCGTCATCCTCGTGATCATGACCGAGACGACGGCCGACCTCATCGCGATCGGCGAGGTGCTCGACACCAAGGTCGACGCGAAGCGGGTCGGTGACGGCCTGCGGGCCGACATGGCCGCCACGCTGGTCGCGCCGTTCCTCAACTCGTTCCCGGCCTCGGCGTTCGCGCAGAACGTCGGCCTGGTCGCGATCACCGGCATCCGTTCGCGGTTCGCCGTCGCGGCGGGCGGTGCGGTCCTGTTCGTGCTGGGCCTGTTCCCGCTGCTGGGTCAGGTGGTCGCGGCGATCCCGTCGCCCGTGCTGGGCGGTGCCGGCATCGTCCTGTTCGGGTCGGTGGCGGTGTCCGGGATCCGCACGCTGTCGCGGGTCGAGTACGAGGGCAACCTCAACCTCACGCTCGTCGCGGTGGCCCTGGGCTTCGGCATCATCCCGATCGCGGTGCCGGACTTCTACGACCGGTTCCCGACCTGGGTGGGCATGATCTTCCACTCGGGGATCGCGGCGGCCGCCGTCGTCGCCGTCCTGCTCAACCTCGTGTTCAACGAGATCCGCTGGGGCCGGCGCAGCAAGGACCCGTCGGTGTTCACCGCGGGCTCGTCGGCGCGCCTGGTCGTGACGGAGGAGCAGGAGCAGCGCCGGGCGGAGTACTTCGCGCGGCTGGACGCCGAGCGCCAGGAGGAGCGCCGACGCGCCCGCCTCAACGCGGACGTGCGGGCGCGGGTGCGTCACGGCCACGGCCGCCGGTCGGGCTGCGTGTCCGCGATCGACCTGGACGCCGACGGCGTGCCGGACGTGCTCCAGATCCGCGAGGGGGCGCGCGACGCGGTCGCGGGCCGTCGTCCCGGCGTCGAGGCTCCGGCGGGCGACGCCCGCCCGGAGCTGGTGCACGCGGGCACCGCCGGACCGAGGGACGGGTGACGACGATGCCCGCCCCGGCACGACGCAGGGCGCGAGGCGGGACCCCCGCCTCGCGCCCCGCGCCGGGTCGCCCCGTGCCGTCAGGCCGCGGAGAGCAGCTCCTTCGAGATGGTGTCGGCCACCTCGTGCAGCACGGGGAGCGCGGCCTCGCCGAACTCGTAGGTCACGCGGGCCGCGGGCCCGGACACGGAGAGCGCGGTCGGGGTGGGCGCGTCCTTCACGGGGACGGCGAAGCACCGCACGCCGATCTCCTGCTCGCCGTCGTCGACGGCGTAGCCCTGCTCGCGGATCGTGGCGATCTCCTTGAGGAGGTCGTCGACGTCCGTGATCGACAGGTCGGTGGCGGGCGGCATCCCGACGCGACCGACGATGTCGCGGATCGTCTGGTCCGGCAGCTCGGCGAGCACCATCTTGCCGACGCCGGTGCAGTGCGTGTAGACGCGCCGTCCGACCTCGGTGAACATCCGCATCGAGTGGGACGACGACGCCTGGGCGACGTACACCACCATGTCGCGGTCGATCATCGCGAGGTTGGCGCTCTCGCCGAGCTCGCGGGCGAGCCGCTCCAGGTGCGGGCGGGCGCTGGCGCCGAGCTGGCGGCCGGCGCTCTCGCCCAGCCGGATGAGCCGCGGGCCCAGGGTGTACCGGCGGTTGGGGAGCTGGCGGGCGTAGCCGCGGCCGACGAGCGTCCGCATGAGCCGGTGGATCGTGGGGAGCGGGAGGCCGGCGGCGGCCGCCAGCTCGCTGAGCGCGGCGTCGCCGCCGAGGTCGGTCATGATCTCGAGCAGGTCGATCGCCCGGTCCACCGACTGCACTCCGGTGCCGTTCGCCATGCGTGTGGTCCCCCTTTGCAGCGTCTTGTGAACCGATCCCGGTTCTAGAAACCATCCTTCCACATCTCGAAACTTCAGTCATCAGCACCACGAAAGGAACCCAGGCCATGGCGATGCCCAGCCCCAGCTACACGATCACCCTCCGCGTCGAGGCGCCCGCCTCGCAGCGCGCGACGAGCGAGATCGTCCACGAGATCGCCACGGCCGGCGGCTCGGTGATGGGCGTCGACATCGCCCAGTCGCACACGGACACGATCGTCGTCGACGTCACCTGCGACACGGTCGACGCCGAGCACGGCGAGCGGATCGTCGCGGCGCTCGACGCCCTCGACGGCGTGCGGGTGCTGAAGATGTCGGACTCGACGTTCCTCATGCACCTCGGCGGCAAGATCTCCGTCACCCCCAAGGTGCCGCTCAAGACGCGCCGCGACCTCTCGCGCGCGTACACGCCGGGCGTCGCCCGCGTCTGCCTCGCGATCGCCGACCGCCCGGAGGACGCGCGCCGCCTGACCATCAAGCGCAACACCGTCGCGGTCGTCACCGACGGCACGGCCGTCCTCGGCCTCGGCGACATCGGCCCCGAGGCCGCCATGCCCGTCATGGAGGGCAAGGCGGCGCTGTTCAAGCAGTTCGCCGACGTCGACGCCTGGCCCCTCGCCCTCGACACGACGGACACCGAGGAGATCATCCGCACCGTCAAGGCGATCGCCCCCGGCTTCGGCGGCGTGAACCTCGAGGACATCTCCGCGCCCCGCTGCTTCGAGATCGAGAAGCGCCTGCGCGAGGAGCTGGACATCCCCGTCTTCCACGACGACCAGCACGGCACCGCCATCGTGGTGCTCGCGGCGCTCATCAACGCCCTCAAGGTCGTGAACAAGAAGATCGAGGACGTCCGCATCGCGGTCTCCGGCGTCGGCGCCGCGGGGTCGGCCATCATCCGCCTGCTGCTCGCCCAGGGCGCCCGCGACATCATCGGCTTCGACCGGCACGGGGCGCTCACGCCCGAGTCGGCGGGCGACGACGAGAACCGCACCTGGATCGTCGAGAACACCAACCCCTCGGGCTTCACCGGCACCCTCAAGGAGGGCCTGGCCGGGGCCGACGTCTTCGTCGGCGTCTCGGCGGGCAACATCCTCACGGGCGCGGACGTCGCGGCGATGAACGACGACGCGATCGTGTTCGCCCTCGCGAACCCGACGCCCGAGGTCGACCCGATCGCCGCCGGCGAGACGGCGGCGGTCGTGGCGACCGGCCGCAGCGACTACCCGAACCAGATCAACAACGTGCTGGCGTTCCCCGGACTGTTCCGCGGCCTGCTCGACGCCGGCGCCACGCAGATCACGGACGAGATGCTGCGCGTGGCCGCGGTCGCGATCTCCTCGGTGGTGGGCGACGACGAGCTCAACCCCGCCTTCGTCATCCCGGGCGTGTTCGACAGCCGCGTGGCCGAGGCCGTCGCGGACGCCGTCCGGGCCGAAGGGCTCAAGGAGGTCCCGGTCGAGGAGCACCGCGCCGGCGACGCCGAGCACCTGGCCCAGCACCTGGGCCGCGCGCTGCACTCGGAGAGCGCGGCGGTGGCCCGATGAAGGCCTCCCTCGACCAGGCCTCGCTGGACGACGTCGAGCGCCGGCTCGCCGCGCACGACGTCCACCTCGAGCGGGCCTACCCGGGCGACGACGGGACGCGCCAGCCCGTGCACACCGTGTACGTGCCGGCGCACCGGTACGCGGCCGGGCTCGCGCGGGACTGGGGTGCCCAGGCCCTCACGGTCGTCGAGGCGCAGGGCACGGACGCGCTGCTGGACGCCGTCGGCGTGCGGGACGACCTGCGCGAGGCGGTCGCGGCGCAGGTGGAGCGCAAGCTCGCCACCGAGCCGATCGAGGACCTGCGCATCGACCTCGAGGACGGGTACGGCACGCACCCGGACGCCGACGAGGACGAGGTCGCCGCCGCCGCGGCCGCCGCGCTGCGGACCGAGCTGGACGCCGGGGGAGCGACACCGTTCGTCGGCATCCGGTTCAAGTGCTTCGAGCGGCCCACGCGGGCCCGCGGCCTGCGCACGCTGGACGTGTTCGTCAGCACGCTCGCGGCGTCGGGGGGCCTGCCCGACGGGCTCGTGCTGACCCTGCCGAAGGTGACCGGCGTCGTGCAGGTCGAGGCGATGGTGGCGGTGTGCGAGCGGCTGGAGGAGGCGAACGGGCTGCCCGCCGGGCGCCTGCGCTTCGAGGTGCAGGTCGAGACGCCGCAGTCGATCCTCGACTCCGCGGGCACGGCGACCGTCGCGCGGATGATCCACGCGGGTGCGGGGCGCGTGAGCGGCCTGCACTACGGCACGTACGACTACTCGGCGTCGCTCGGGATCGCCGCGGCGTACCAGTCGATGGAGCACCCGGCGGCGGACCTCGCCAAGGAGGTCATGCAGCTCGCGGCGGCCGGCACCGGCGTGCGGCTGTCGGACGGCTCGACGAACGTGCTGCCGGTGGGCGACGACGCGCAGGTCCGCGCCGCCTGGGCGGGCCACGGACGCCTCGTGCGCCGCTCGCTGGAGCGTGGGTTCTACCAGGGCTGGGACCTGCACCCGGCGCAGCTGCCGAGCCGGTTCGCGGCGACGTACGCGTTCTACCGGGAGGGCTTCGAGCCCGCGGCAGAGCGGCTGTCGAACTACGTGAACGAGGTGGCGGGGGCGGTGCTCGACGAGCCCGCCACCGCCAAGGCGCTCGCGTGGTACCTCAAGCGCGGCGTCGACTGCGGTGCCCTGGGCGCCGACGAGATCGTCGAGCGCACCGGTCTGCAGCCGGCCGAGCTCACGGCGATCGTGACGCGCCCGCTCGGGGGCTGACGTCCGGTATCGGCACAGCGCACGGCCACGACGGCCCGGCAGGACGACGTCCTGCCGGGCCGTCGTCGTGTGCGCGGCATCACGACCGCACCGCGGGACCGCCCCGGGCAGGGGTTGACCGATGCGGCCGACCCGGCGTAGCGTTTTCACTACAAGGAACCAAACTTCCATCTGGCGAAAGCGAGTCAGCGATGACGGACCAGATCCCCTACACCGTGAACTGCTCGATCCTCCTCACGGACCTGCCGCTCCTGGAGCGTCCGGCGGCCGCGAAGGCGGCCGGCTTCGACGGCGTCGAGTTCTGGTGGCCCTTCGCCACCCCGACGCCCGCGGCCGACGAGATCGACGCGTTCGTCGGGGCCCTGGCCGACGCCGGCGTGCAGCTCACCGGGCTCAACTTCGACGCCGGCAACATGCCCGGCGGCGACCGCGGCCTCGTCTCCTGGCCCGAGCGTTCCGCCGACCTGCGCGCCAACCTCGACGTCGTCGCCCGCATCGGCGAGCGCACCGGCTGCCGCGCGTTCAACGCGCTGTACGGCAACCGCGTCGAGGGCGAGGACCCGGCGGCGCAGGACGCGCTCGGCGCCGAGAACCTCGCGCTGGCGGCGAAGGCGGTCGAGCGGATCGGCGGCACGGTGCTGCTGGAGCCGGTGTCCGGCGCCCCCGCCTACCCGCTGAAGACGTCGGCCGACGCGGTCGCCGTCCTCGACCGCGTGCGCGACGAGCACGGCGCGGCCAACCTCGGCCTGCTGTTCGACGTCTACCACCTGTCGGTCAACGGCTCCGACGTGGACCTCGACCTCAAGACCTACGGCGACCGCATCGCGCACGTGCAGGTCGCCGACGCCCCCGGCCGCGGCGCCCCGGGCAGCGGGGACCTGCCGATCCAGCGCTGGATCGGCGACCTGCGTGCCGCCGGCTACGCCGGCCCGGTCGGCCTCGAGTACAAGACGGCCGACTCCGACCCGTTCGCCTGGCTCCCGCGCGAGCAGCGCTCGGCCCGCTGAGCAGCCGGTACTGAGCAAGCCGGCACCGCGACCACCCTGACCTCCCCGGAAGGACACGACCAATGAGCACCATCGCCTTCATCGGCCTCGGCATCATGGGCAGCCCGATGGCCGTCCACCTGCAGGACGCCGGGCACTCCGTCGTCGGCTACAACCGCACGGCCGCCAAGGCCCAGCCCCTCGTCGAGGCGGGCGGCACCGCCGCCTCCTCGGTCGCCGAGGCGGTCAAGGCCGCGGACGTCGTGGCCGTCATGGTCCCGGACTCCCCGGACGTCGAGGGCGTGCTCACCGGTGACGACGGCGTCTTCGCGAACGCGCAGCCGGGCACGCTGATCGTCGACTTCTCCTCGATCCGCCCCGACGTGACGATCGCGCTGGCCGAGCAGGCGAGGGCCGCCGGCTTCCGCTACCTCGACGCGCCGGTCTCCGGCGGCGAGGCGGGCGCGAAGAACGCCGCGCTGTCGATCATGGTCGGCGGCTCCGCCGAGGACTTCGCCGCGGCGTCCGAGGTGTTCGACGCGGTCGGCAAGACCGTCGTGCACGTGGGCCCGTCGGGCTCCGGCCAGACCGTCAAGGCGGCCAACCAGCTCATCGTCGCCGGCAACATCGCGCTGCTGGCCGAGGCCGTGATCTTCCTCGAGTCGTTCGGCGTCGACACCGAGGCGGCCGTCAAGGTCCTCGGCGGCGGCCTCGCCGGCTCCGCGGTGCTGAACCAGAAGGCCGAGAAGATGCTGGGCCGCGAGTTCGCCCCCGGCTTCCGGATCGACCTGCACCACAAGGACCTGGGCATCTTCCAGGCCGCCGCCCGCGAGCAGGGCGTCGTCGCCCCCGTGGGCGCCGTCGTCGCGCAGCTCATGGCCGCGGCCCGCGCCGAGGGCGACGGGTCGCTGGACCACTCCGGCCTGTTCAACGCCATCGCGCGGCTGTCCGGTCGCGACTGACCGCCCGAAACGACCCAGAAGACTCGAAGGAGAGCACCATGCCCCGCATGCGCGCGGTCGACGCCGCGGTCGCCATCCTGGCGAAGGAGGGTGCCACCGAGGCCTTCGGCCTCCCCGGCGCCGCCATCAACCCGTTCTACGACGCCATGCGCCAGCACGGCGGGATCCACCACGTGCTCGCCCGGCACGTCGAGGGCGCGTCGCACATGGCCGACGGCTACTCGCGTGCCGAGCGCGGCAACATCGGCATCTGCATCGGCACGTCGGGCCCCGCGGGCACCGACATGATCACCGGCCTGTACGCCGCGTGGGCCGACTCGATCCCGATGCTGTGCATCACGGGCCAGGCCCCGGTGGCCAAGCTCGACAAGGAGGACTTCCAGGCCGTCGACATCGCGTCGATCGCCGCGCCGGTCACCAAGCTAGCGAAGACGGTCCTCGAGGCGTCGCAGGTGCCGGGCGTCTTCCAGCGCGCGTTCCAGCTGATGCGGTCGGGCCGCCCTGGCCCGGTCCTCATCGACCTGCCGATCGACGTGCAGATGACGGAGATCGAGTTCGATCCGGAGACCTACCAGCCGCTGGCGCCGGAGCGCCCGGAGGCGACCCGCGCGCAGGTCGCCAAGGCGATCGACATGCTGCTGGCCGCGGAGCGCCCGCTGATCGTCGCCGGCGGGGGCATCATCAACGCCGGCGCGGAGGCCGAGCTCGTCGAGCTGGCCGAGACGCTGGGCGTCCCTGTGGTCCCGACCCTCATGGGCTGGGGCGCGATCCCCGACGACCACCCGCTGACCGCGGGCATGGTCGGCATCCAGACGTCGCACCGCTACGGCAACGCGACGTTCCTGGAGTCGGACTTCGTGATCGGCGTCGGCAACCGGTGGGCCAACCGCCACACCGGTGGCCTGAAGACCTACACCGAGGGCCGTACCTTCGTGCACGTCGACATCGAGCCCACCCAGATCGGCCGCGTGTTCGCGCCCGACTACGGCGTGGTCTCCGACGCGGGCGCGTTCCTGCGCTCCGCGCTCGAGGTCGCCGCCGAGCGCAAGGCCGCCGGGCAGGTGCCGGACTGGTCGGCGTGGGCCGCGTCGGCGCAGGAGCGCAAGGGGAAGCTGCAGCGCAAGACGCACTTCACCGAGATCCCGATCAAGCCGCAGCGCGTGTACGAGGAGATGAACAAGGCCTTCGGCCGCGACACGGTCTACGTCACCACGATCGGCCTGTCGCAGATCGCCGGCGCGCAGCTGCTGCACACCTACAACCCGCGGCACTGGATCAACGCCGGCCAGGCGGGCCCGCTGGGCTGGACGGGCCCGGCCGCGCTGGGCGTGTCCCGCGCGCTGCCCGAGGGCAACGTCGTCGCGCTGTCCGGCGACTACGACTTCCAGTTCATGCTGGAGGAGCTCGCCGTGGGTGCGCAGCACCACCTGCCCTACGTGCACGTGGTGGTGAACAACGCCTACCTGGGCCTGATCCGTCAGTCGCAGCGCGCGTTCGAGATGGACTTCCACGTGTCCCTCGCGTTCGACAACATCAACATGTCGAACGGCGCCGGGGAGCCCGAGGGCTACGGTGTCGACCACGTCAAGGTGGCCGAGGCGCTCGGCTGCAAGGCGATCCGCGTCAAGGACCCGGAGGACCTGGGCGCCGCGTTCGCCAAGGCGCAGGCCATGACGGCGGAGTTCCGCGTCCCCGTGGTGGTCGAGGTCATCCTCGAGCGCGTCACCAACATCGCGATGGGCGCCGAGCTCAACGGCGTGAACGAGTTCGAGGACCTGGCCATCTCGGCCGAGGACTCGCCCACGGCCATCGCGCTGCTGGACTGATCTGCTGGAGAGCAGTACCCGACGACGGCGACGGGAGAGACGATGGCGGAGACGGGCAGGCCCGGCGGACGAGGGGGTGGAGCGACGGTGGCGACGACAGGACGGACGACGGCGCGCGTGCTGCTCGCCCCGGACAAGTTCAAGGGTTCCCTGACCGCGGGCGAGGTGGCCGCACACCTGGCGGCCGGCCTGCGGCGGGCGGCGCCCGGCGTCGTCGTCGACGAGCTCCCCGTGGCCGACGGCGGCGAGGGCACGCTGGAGGCCGCCCTCGCCGCCGGGTTCACCGCGGTGGACCTGGTGGCGACGGGGCCCCTCGGGCACCCGGCCGCCACCCGGTACGCGCGTCGCGGTGCCACCGCCGTCGTCGAGATGGCGGCCGTCACCGGCCTCGCCCAGGTGACCCCGACGCCGGGCACCGCCCTCGCCGCGACCTCCCGCGGGCTCGGCGAGGTCATCGCGCACGCCCTGGACGCCGGGGCGCGGGAGATCGTCGTCGGGGTGGGCGGCTCGGCGAGCACCGACGGCGGCGCGGGCATGCTCGCCGCGCTCGGCGCCCGGCTGGCCTCGGGCGCGGGGGACGTCGCCGACGGTGGCGGCCACCTGCACGAGCTGACCGACGTGGACCTCGCGGGGCTGCACCCCGCGCTCGCGGACACGGAGCTCGTCCTCGCGAGCGACGTCGACAACCCGCTGCTGGGCGCGCACGGCGCGTCCGCCGTGTACGGGCCGCAGAAGGGCGCCGACGCGGCGACCGTGGCGGAGCTCGAGCTCGGGCTGGCGACGTGGGTCGACGTGCTCGCCACGGTCGGCGTGACGGGCGCTCGCGGCTACGCCGCCGAGCCCGGCGCGGGGGCCGCGGGCGGCGTGGGCTTCGCCTGCCTGCTGCTCGGCGCCGAGCGTCGCCCCGGCGTCGAGGAGGTGCTGGCCCTCACGGGTTTCGCGGACCGCCTCGCCGGCGTCGACCTGGTCGTCACGGGGGAGGGCAGCCTCGACTCGCAGTCGCTGCACGGCAAGACGCCGGTCGGCGTGGCCGCAGCCGCGGCCGCGGCCGGCGTCCCTACCGTCGCCGTGTGCGGCCGCACGACGCTGAGCCTCGAGAGGGCAGCCGCCGCCGGCATCACCGCCGTGCACGCCCTCACCGACGTCGAGCCGGACGTCGCCCGCTGCATCGCCCAGGCGGGCCCGCTGCTCGAGACCCTCGCGGCGCGGCTCGCCGACCACCTGCCGGCCCTGAACACCTTGGAGAACGCATGACCCACGACCTCGTCGTCCGCGCCGCCCGCGCCGTCACCCCCGAGGGGGAGCGCGCCGTCGAGGTGGGCGTGACCGACGGCCGGATCGCCGCCGTCGTGCCGCTCGGCACCGGCCTGGTCGGCGCCGAGGTGCTGGAGCTCGCCGAGGACGAGGTGCTGCTGCCCGGCCTCGTCGACTCGCACGTGCACGTCAACGAGCCCGGCCGCACCGAGTGGGAGGGCTTCGCCACCGCCACGCGCGCCGCCGCGGCCGGCGGCGTCACGACGATCGTCGACATGCCGCTCAACTCCCTGCCGCCCACGACCTCGGTCGCGAACCTGGAGGTCAAGAAGGCGCGCGCGGTGGACCAGGCGTTCGTCGACGTCGGGTTCTGGGGCGGGGCGGTGCCGGGCAACACGGCCGACCTGCGCCCCCTGCACGAGGCAGGGGTCTTCGGGTTCAAGTGCTTCCTCGCCGACTCGGGGGTGCCGGAGTTCGGGCACCTGGAGGACGCGGAGCTGCGCGGCGACCTCGCGGAGCTGACGACGTTCGGCGCCCTGATGATCGTGCACGCCGAGGACCCGGGCACCCTCGAGGACGCCCCGCAGGAGCCCGGCCCCACCTACAAGAACTTCCTCGCGTCGCGCCCCGCCAAGGCCGAGTCCACGGCGATCGCCGCGCTCATCGACGCGGCCCGCGCCACGGGCGCCCGCGCGCACGTGCTGCACCTGTCCGACGCCGACTCGCTGCCGATGATCGCGGCCGCCCGCGCGGAGGGCGTGCGCCTCACGGTCGAGACGTGCCCGCACTACCTGTCGCTGGACGCCGACCACGTGCCCGACGGCGCGACGGCCTACAAGTGCTGCCCGCCGATCCGCGAGCACGACAACCAGGACCGGCTGTGGCAAGGGCTGCGCGACGGACTGATCGACGTCGTCGTCACCGACCACTCGCCGGCCACCGCCGAGCTCAAGCAGCCGGCGTCGGGCGACTTCGCGGAGGCCTGGGGCGGCGTCGCGTCGCTGCAGCTCGGCCTCGCCGTCGTCTGGACCGAGGCGCGGCGCCGCGAGGTCCCGCTCGCCCAGGTCGTGGGGTGGATGTCCGCGGGACCGGCCGCGCTGGTCGGACTGGAGCGCAAGGGCGGCATCGCCGTGGGCAAGGACGCGGACCTCGCGGTCTTCGCGCCCGAGGCGACGTTCGTCGTCGACCCGACCCGCCTGCACCACAAGAACCCGGTCACGCCGTACGCCGGCCGTGACCTCACGGGTGTCGTGCGGCGCACGCTGCTGCGCGGGCGTCCCGTGGGCGACGAGCCCGCCGGCACCCTGCTGCGCCGCGGCGAGGCCTGAGCCCCCAGGGCCGGCACCACCACGGTCCCCCCGTCACCGAGAAGAACGAACGAGGACGCACGATGACGCGACTCCAGCCGGGCGACACCGCCCCCGACTTCACCCTGACCGACTCCGCCGGCGCCGCCGTGTCCCTCGCGGACGTGCGTGCCGGGGCGGACAAGGGCGTGGTCGTGTACTTCTACCCGAAGGCGGGCACCCCCGGGTGCACCACCGAGGCGTGCGACTTCCGCGACAACCTCGCGTCGCTCGCGGGGGCGGGGTACGCCGTCGTCGGGGTCTCGGCCGACCCGGTCGAGGACATCCGCGCGTTCGTGGAGGCCGAGCACCTGACGTTCCCCCTGCTGAGCGACGCGGACCACGCCGTGGCCGACGCCTACGGCACGTGGGGCCCCAAGACGATCGGCGACCGGACGTTCGACGGGGTGCACCGCTGCACCTTCGTCGTCGAGCCGGACGGGACCCTGCGGTCCGCCGAGTACGACGTCGAGGCCACCGGGCACGTGGCCGCGCTGCGCGCGCAGCTCGTGGGTGCCTGAGCAAGGCTGGACCCGTTAGGGTTCACTCAGGCGATTCCGCTATGCGCAACCAGACTTTCACCATGCAACGCTTCGCAGAACAAGGAGGGACTGTCGTGGAGCTCCCCGACGGCCTGACCATCACCGCCGAGATCGGTGAGCGCGACACCGAGGTGCTCACCCCGGCCGCGCTCGACCTGATCGTGACCCTGCAGCGAGAGCTGGGCGCCCGCCGCCTCGAGCTGCTGGAGGCGCGGCAGCGTCGCCGCCAGGCGCTGGCCGACGGCGGCACGCTCGACTTCCTCCCGGAGACCGCGCACATCCGTGCCGACGACTCCTGGAAGGTCGCGGAGCCGGCCCCCGGGCTGGTCGACCGCCGCGTCGAGATCACCGGCCCGACCGACCGCAAGATGACCGTCAACGCGCTCAACTCCGGCGCGAAGTGCTGGCTCGCGGACCAGGAGGACGCCAACACGCCGCAGTGGAGCAGCGTGGTCGGCGGCCAGCTCAACCTGCTCGACGCGATCAACCGCACGATCGACTTCACGATCGAGGAGACCGGCAAGCGGTACGAGCTCAAGCCGGACGACGAGCTGGCGACGATCATCATGCGCCCCCGTGGGTGGCACATGAGCGAGAAGCACATCCTGGTCGACGGCGAGCAGACCTCGGGTTCCCTGGTCGACTTCGCGCTCTACGTCGCCACCGCGGGCCTGCGGCAGATCGAGAAGGGCCTCGGGCCGTACTTCTACCTGCCGAAGATGGAGTCGCACCTCGAGGCGCGGCTCTGGAACGACGCGTTCGTCCTCGCGCAGGACGCGCTCGGCATCCCGCGCGGCACCATCCGCGCCACCGTGCTCATCGAGACCATCCCGGCCGCGTTCGAGATGGAGGAGATCCTCTACGAGCTGCGCGAGCACTCCGCGGGCCTCAACGCCGGCCGCTGGGACTACCTGTTCTCCGTGGTGAAGAACTTCCGCACCCGGGGCGCGGAGTTCCTGCTGCCCGACCGCAACCAGATCACCATGACGGTGCCGTTCATGCGGGCCTACACCGAGCTGCTGGTCTCGACCTGCCACCAGCGCGGTGCGCACGCCATCGGCGGCATGGCCGCGTTCATCCCGAGCAAGGACGCCGAGGCCAACGAGCAGGCCTACGCCAAGGTGAGCGCCGACAAGGCGCGGGAGGCCGGCGACGGCTTCGACGGTTCGTGGGTGGCGCACCCCGGCATGGTCGCCACGTGCAAGGAGGCCTTCACCGCGGTGCTCGGCGACCGGCCGAACCAGATCGACCGCAAGCGCGAGGACGTGCGCGTCACGGCCGCCGACCTGCTGTCCGTCGACAAGACGCCCGGCACGGTCACCGAGGCCGGCCTGCGCAACAACGTGTCCGTCGGCATCCAGTACCTCCAGGCCTGGCTGGGCGGCCTCGGCGCCGTCGCCATCTTCGGCCTGATGGAGGACGCCGCGACCGCGGAGATCTCCCGGTCGCAGGTGTGGCAGTGGCTGCACAACGGCGTCGTCCTCGCCGACACCGGCGAGAAGGTGACGCGCGAGCTCGTCGACCGCATCGTCGAGGAGGAGGTGGCGAAGCTCCCGGGCGGCGCCGCCGCCTTCGACGAGGCGCGGACCACCTTCCAGGAGGTCGCCGTGGCCGACGAGTACATCGACTTCCTCACGACGGCCGCCTACGAGCGGATGGACTGAGGAACCCGGCACCGCTCGGCTGCGACGGGGGCGCCGAGCACCGCCGGTGCGTGACGGCCGGGACCACGTTCTGTGACGTGGTCCCGGCCGTTTCGTTCGCCCGGTTTCGTCGGCTGCGCCGACACCTGGGGACAACGTCCCCGACACATGCATCCCACTAGACTGGCGGCCATGTCCACCATCTCCCGAGACGAGGTCGCGCGCGTCGCCGCCCTGGCCCGGATCGACCTGCGCGACGACGAGGTCGACCGGCTCGCCGGCGAGCTCGACGTCATCGTCGACTCGATCGCCCGCGTGCGCGAGGTCGCCACCCCCGACGTGCCGGCCACCAGCCACCCGCTGCCCCTGACGAACGTGTTCCGCGAGGACGTGCCCCAGCCGGCGCTGCCCGTGGCCGACGTGCTGGCCGCCGCGCCGGACGCGCAGGACGGGCGCTTCGCCGTCCCGCAGATCCTCGGGGAGGAGTGAGATGACGGACCTGACCCGCCTCAGCGCGGCGGAGCTCGCCGCGACCCTCGCGCGCAAGGAGGCCTCGAGCGTCGAGGCCACGCGCGCGCACCTGGACCGCATCGCGGCCGTCGACGGCGACGTGCACGCGTTCCTGCACGTGAGCGAGGACGACGCGCTGGCCACCGCCGCCGACGTCGACTCCCGCCGTGCCGCCGGCGAGGAGCTGCACCCGCTGGCCGGCGTGCCGATCGCCGTCAAGGACGTCGTCGTGACGAAGGGCCTGCCCTCCACGGCGGGTTCCAAGATCCTCGAGGGCTGGATCCCGCCGTACGACGCGACGCTCGTCGAGAAGCTCCGTGCCGCGGGCCTGCCGATCCTCGGCAAGACGAACATGGACGAGTTCGCGATGGGCTCCTCCACCGAGCACTCCGCGTTCGGCAACACCCACAACCCGTGGGACCTCGACCGCATCCCCGGCGGCTCGGGCGGCGGCTCGGCGGCCGCCGTGGCCGCCTTCGAGGCGCCGCTCGCGATCGGCACCGACACCGGCGGCTCGATCCGTCAGCCGGGCGCCGTCACCGGCACCGTCGGCGTGAAGCCCACCTACGGCGGCGTCTCGCGCTACGGGCTCATCGCGATGGCCTCGTCGCTGGACCAGGCCGGCCCCGTCACGCGCACCGTGCTCGACTCGGCGCTGCTGCACGAGCTCATCGGCGGCCACGACCCGCGCGACTCGACGTCGATCCCCGAGCCGCTCCCGCCCCTCGTGGAGGCCGCGCGCCAGGGCGCGCTCGGCGACCTGTCGGGCCTGCGCGTCGGCGTCGTCACGCAGCTCCAGGGCGAGGGCTACCAGCCCGGCGTGCTCGCGCGGTTCCACGAGTCGCTCGAGCTGCTGACCAAGGCCGGGGCCGAGGTCGTCGAGGTCTCCTGCCCGAGCTTCGACTACGCGCTCGCGGCGTACTACCTGATCATGCCGGCGGAGGCGTCGAGCAACCTCGCGAAGTTCGACGGCATGCGCTTCGGCCTGCGCGTCGAGCCGGCCGACGGCCCCGTCACCGCGGAGCGCGTCATGGCCGCCACCCGTGGCGCCGGCTTCGGCGACGAGGTCAAGCGCCGCGTCGTGCTCGGCACCTACGCCCTGTCGGCGGGCTACTACGACGCCTACTACGGCAGCGCGCAGAAGGTCCGCACGCTCATCCAGCGCGACTTCGACGCCGCGTTCGCGCGGGCCGACGTGCTGGTCTCGCCCACCGCGCCGACGACGGCGTTCAAGCTGGGGGAGAAGCTGGACGACCCGCTGGCGATGTACCTCAACGACGTCGCGACCATCCCGGCCAACCTCGCCGGCGTGCCGGGCATCTCGGTGCCGAACGGCCTGGCCGAGTCGTCGGAGGGCGGCGTCGGTCTGCCCACAGGCTTCCAGATCCTCGCGCCGGCCAAGGCGGACGACCGCCTCTACCGCGTCGGCGCCGCGCTCGAGTCGGCCCTCGAGTCCACCTGGGGCGCCCCGCTGCTGTCGCGCGCGCCCGAGCTGGGCTGACGGAGAACAGGAGAACATCGCTGTGACCACGACCACCCACGGGACCCCTGCTCTCGTCTCCTACGACGACGCCGTGCGCCGCTACGACCCGGTGATCGGCATCGAGGTGCACGTCGAGCTCGGCACCCGCACCAAGATGTTCTGCCCGGCCGAGCAGTCGTTCGGCGCGGAGCCGAACACGCAGACCACGCCGGTGTCGCTCGGCCTGCCGGGCGCGCTGCCCGTCGTCAACGGCACCGCCGTCGAGTACGCGATCCGCATCGGCCTGGCGCTCAACTGCCAGATCGCGGAGAGCTGCCGGTTCGCCCGGAAGAACTACTTCTACCCGGACGTGCCGAAGAACTTCCAGACGTCGCAGTACGACGAGCCGATCGCCTTCGAGGGCTGGCTCGACGTCGAGCTCGAGGACGGCACGGTGCACCGCGTCGAGATCGAGCGCGCGCACATGGAGGAGGACGCCGGCAAGAACACGCACGTCGGCGGCTCCGCCGGCCGCATCCACGGCGCGGAGTACTCGCTGGTCGACTACAACCGCGCCGGCGTGCCGCTGGTGGAGATCGTCACGAAGCCGATCACCGGCGCGGGGGAGCGGGCGCCCGAGGTGGCGCGCGCCTACGTGCAGGCGCTGCGCGACATCTTCCGCGTGCTCGACGTGTCCGAGGCCCGCATGGAGCGCGGCAACGTCCGCGCCGACGTCAACCTGTCGCTGCGCGCGACCCCCGAGTCGCCGCTCGGCACACGCACGGAGACGAAGAACGTCAACTCCTTCCGTTCCGTGGAGCGGGCGGTGCGGTACGAGGTGTCGCGGCAGGCCGCGATCCTCGACGCGGGCGAGACGGTGATCCAGGAGACGCGGCACTTCCACGAGGAGGACGGCTCGACGTCGCCCGGCCGCGTGAAGTCCGACGCCGAGGACTACCGGTACTTCCCGGAGCCCGACCTCGTGCCCGTCGCGCCGTCGCGCGAGTGGGTCGAGGAGATCCGCGCGACGCTGCCCGAGCTGCCGCAGGCCAGGCACCGCCGCCTCCACGACGAGTGGGGCTTCGCGGACGCGGAGATGCGCGACGTCGTCAACGCCGGGGCGCTCGACCTCATCGAGGCGACCGTCGCCGCCGGGGCCACGCCGGCCGCCGCGCGCAAGTGGTGGATGGGCGAGCTGGCCCGCCGGGCCAAGCAGGACGAGGTCGAGCTCGCGGACCTCGCGATCACGCCCGCGCAGATCGGTGAGCTCCAGCGGCTCGTCGACTCCGGCCGCATCAACGACAAGATCGCCCGCCAGGTGCTCGACGGCGTGCTCGCCGGCGAGGGGGACCCGGAGGCGGTCGTCGTGGCCCGCGGGCTGGAGGTCGTGTCCGACGACGGCCCGCTCCTCGAGGCCATCGACGCGGCGCTCGCGGCGCAGCCCGACATCGTCGAGAAGGTGCGCGGCGGCAACCAGGGCCCGGTCGGGGCCATCATCGGCGCGGTGATGAAGGCGACGAAGGGGCAGGCGGACGCCAAGCGCGTCCGGGAGCTGGTGCTGGAGAGGATCGGCTGATGCGGTCGCCCGTCCTGCACGGGGAGCTCGTGCGCCTGCGCCCGATCGAGGCGCGGGACGCCGACCGGCTCTGGGCGTCGCTGCGCGACCCGGACGGCGGCCGGCTGACGGGCATGGGCACGAACGCCGCGTCGTCCCGCGCCGAGGTGGACTCCTGGGCCGCGAGCGCGGCAGACCTCCCCGGCCGGTACGACTGGGCGATCACGTCCGCCGCCGTGCGGGACGGGGAGCTCGTCAGCGACGACCTGCTCGGCGAGATCTCCCTCGACCGGGTGGACCTCGAGCTGCGGTCGGCGAACCTGCGCCTGCGGATGATGCCGGACTACCGGGGCCGCGGGTACGGGCGCGAGGCCATCGGAGAGGTGCTGCGGTTCGCCTTCGACGGTGCCTCCGGCCCGGGCCTGCACCGCGTGAGCCTCGCGGTGATCAGCGTCAACCCGCGGGCCCGCGCCCTGTACGACTCGCTCGGCTTCCGGGAGGAGGGGCGCCTGCGCGACGCCTTCCGCGACGGGCAGGGCTGGGCGGACGCCGTCGTCATGAGCATCCTCGAGGACGAGTTCCGCGCGGGGGCCGGCACGGACTGAGCTCGTCGTCGGTCGATCCGTCCGGCGCCTCTGCAGCGTCGGAGGTCACCGTCGGGTGGCGTTGACATGGTGCCCGCTCCACTCTAAATTCGGATCGTAGAAACAGTATTCCGAAACATGGAATCGACGGCTCGATGAGGAGAGACGATGACGCAGCCCCAGACCACCCGCTACTACACGCCGCAGGGCGGGCTGCCCGGGCAGGAGGAGCTGCTCACCGACCGGGCGATCGTCACGGAGGCGTACACCGTCATCCCGCGCGGCGTGCTGCGCGACATCGTCACCTCCAACCTGCCCGGCTGGGACCGGACCCGCCTGTGGGTGCTCGCGCGCCCCGTCGAGGGCTTCGCGACGACCTTCGCGCAGTACGTCGTCGAGGTCTCCCCGGGCGGCGGGACCGACCGCGGCGAGGTCGAGGACACCGTGCAGTCCGTCGTCTTCGTCACGGAGGGCACGCTGACCCTCACGGTCGGCGGCGAGGAGCACACCCTCGAGCCCGGCGGCTACGCGTACCTCGCCGCCGGCGACGAGTGGTCGCTGCGCAACCGCTCGGGCGCCAAGGCCGCGTTCCAGTGGGTCCGCAAGGTCTACGAGCGCGTCGACGGCTACGAGGCGAAGACCTTCGTCACCCGCGAGCAGGACATCGAGCCGCGCCCCATGCCGGACACGGACGGCGCCTGGGCCACCACGCGCTTCGTCGACCCCGACGACCTCGCGCACGACATGCACGTCAACATCGTGACGTTCCAGCCCGGCGGCTCCATCCCGTTCGCGGAGACGCACATCATGGAGCACGGCCTGTACGTGCTCGAGGGCAAGGCCGTGTACCGCCTCAACGGCGACTGGGTCGAGGTGCAGGAGGGCGACTTCATGTGGCTGCGGGCCTTCTGCCCGCAGGCCTGCTACGCCGGGGGCCCGAAGCCGTTCCGCTACCTGCTCTACAAGGACGTCAACCGCCAGGTGAAGCTCGACCGCCGCTGACCGCGGCACCACCTCACGACC